>NZ_SMLD01000024.1:0-77590 GCF_004352805.1 Nonomuraea mesophila | reverse complement strand
GGGGTGGGGAGTTCGGCGCGGTGGGCCTGGATGCGCTCCAGCGCCGTACGCAGCGCGTCCGCCGTGTCCGCGGGCGGCTCGACCACCTCCAGCTGGGCGGTGAACCGGGCCGCCTCCTCGGCCAGCAGGGTGCGTACCCGCTCGCGCAGGTCCTCCCGGGCGCGCACGGTCAGCGTACGCACCGCCTGGTCGCCGAAGACGGCCTCCAGCAGCTTCTGGGTCAGTACGCTCGTCCCGCCGGCGATCCCCACCTCGATCCCGGTCAGCCCTCCTGTGGAGGCGAACACGCCCAGCATGAGCAGCAGCCCGGCCCCGTTCACCCCGAAGGACGCCACGCGCGCGGTCGTGCGCCTGTCGGCCCCCTCCTCGCGTACGAGGTCGAGCACGAACTCCTGCCACCCCCGCACCGCCGCCTCGACACGTTTGGCCAGCTCGGGCGAGGCACGGCCGAGCCGGGCGGACTCGACGGCGCCGAGCCGTTCGAGGAGCCCGGGACCGCCGGGCGCGGCGGACCACCCCTCCAGGGCACGTTCGGCGGCGCCGTCGGCGGCGCCCCTGATGAGCGATTCGACGCCGCTCTCCAGGGCGTCCCTGAGCCGGAGCTCGGGCACCCGTCCTGTGAAGAAGCCGACGACGCGGTCCCGCACCCGGCCGACCCGGCTCTCCAGCGAGCGCATGAGGTCGCCGGTGCCGATGAAGTCCTGCCAGCGGGCCAGCACCTCGCCCCGCAGCAGCGAGCCGTCGCGCATGCCCTCGTCGAAGTCGGCCATGCCGCCGGCGTACGCTCCCGTGACGATCGAGCGCAGGCCGTCGAAGGCGGCGCGCTGGCGGTCGATGGCCTGCGCCAGCGTCGGCACCCGGGTGGCGAGGCTGTCGAGCGCCCCCGACAGCGTCCGGCGTACGACGCGGGACCTTTCCGCGGCGTCGGCGGCCAGCCCTGTGAGCCAGTCGGCGACGGGCCGCACGGTCGCGCGGGGCAGCCGGGCCTTCTCGTCGGGCAGCGGCACCTCGGGGACGGTGAACAGCCGGGTGTCCTCCAGGCCGTTCTCGGCGAGGAGTCTGGACAGGTCGCGCGGTACGGGCTCGAAGGCGTCGGGCGGCACCCGGTCGAGGACGACGGCGAGCGCGGTGCTGCGTTCGCGGGCGGAATGCAGGAAGCTCCACGGCACCTCGTCGGCGTAGCGGGCCGCGGTGGTGACGAACAACCACAGATCGGCGGCGGCGAGGAGCTGGGCGGCCAGTTGCCTGTTGGCGGTGACCACGGAGTCGATGTCGGGGGCGTCGAGCAGCGCGAGCCCGGCGCCGAGCGCGTCGGAGGTCACCACCCGCAGCGCGCCGGGGCCGTCGCCGGTGCCGCGGGACAGGCCGGGGAGCACGTTCTGGCCCATGAACCAGTCGCGGTCGGCTGGGCTGACCACGAGCGTGGGCACCAGCGTCGTGGGCCGCAGCACGCCCGGCTCGGCGACGTCGGCCCCGACCAGCGAGTTGACCAGCGTGGACTTGCCCGCGCCCGTGGATCCGCCGACGACGGCCAGCAGCGGCGCGTCGAGGGAGCGCAGCCGGGGCAGCAGGTAGTCGTCGAGCTGGCCGGTCAGCTCGCGCAGCGCCCGCCTGTCGGCCGCGCTGTCCCCGATCGCCAGCGGGAACAGCTCACGGTCGAGTGGCCGGCGCAGGGTCTCCAACGCGCCCAGCAGGTCCATGAACCCACGCTACCCAGCGTGAACCACATTCACCGGTCCCACCGCCGAGCTGTTGCCGCGCGCTCAGCCCGGGGGCGGCTCTCTCAGCACGTAGCCGACGCTGCGGAGCGTGTGGATGAGCCGCGGCTCGACGTCGTCGACCTTGCGCCTGAGATAGGAGACGTACGACTCGACCACGCCGGCGTCGCCGCCGAAGTCGTAGTTCCAGACGTGGTCGAGGATCTGCGCCTTCGACAACACGCGCCCGGCGTTGACCATGAAGTAGTGCAGCAGCTTGAACTCGGTCGGCGACAACCGCACCTGCCGCCCGGCCCGCCACACCTCGCGCGCGTCCTCGTCCAGCTCCAGGTCGGCCACCTTGAGCCTGCTGGGAGGACCGCCCTCGCCGCGCGTACGCCGCAGCACCGCCCGGATCCTGGCCTGCACCTCTTCGAGGCTGAACGGCTTGGTCACGTAGTCGTCGCCGACCCGCAGCCCCGCGATCTTGTCCTCGGTGGCGTCGCGGGCGGTCAGGAACAACACGGGCGTGCCGATCCGCTTGGCCACCTCGAACCCGTCGAGATCGGGCAGCATCACGTCGAGCACGACCAGGTCGGGCGAGGCGCGTTCGGCGACCTCGACGGCCTCCTGCCCGTCGGCGGCGGTCAGCACCTCAAAACCGGAGAAGCGCAGGCTGGCGGAGAGGAGATCTCTGATGCTGGGCTCGTCGTCCACCACCATGATCAGCGCCTCGGGTTTCGTCACCTACTCAGCGTGACAAAATCACCTGAGGGTTTGCTGAACGCTCACTCCAAGGCAAGTGGGAGTTCGACCCGGAAGGTCGAGCCGTCCTCGGGCGAGCTCTCGACCGTCACCGTGCCGCCGTGGGCCGCCACCAGCGCCTGGACGATCGCCAGGCCGAGCCCGCTGCCCCGGTCCTCGCCCGACCGGCGGCGCGAGCGGGCGGAGTCGGCCCGGTAGAAGCGTTCGAAGACCCGGTCGAGCTGGTCGGGAGTGAGCCCGGGGCCGCTGTCGACCACTTCGAGGAACAGTGTGCCGGCGCCCGCCCCCGCACGCACCGTGATCGGCGTGCCCGGCTCGGTGTGGATGATGGCGTTGGTGACGAGGTTGCTGATGATCTGGCGCAGGCGCACCTCGTCGCCGGAGACGATCAGGGCCGCGCCGCCGACCATGTCGAGCTTCACCGTACGGTCGGGCGCGAGGATCCTGGCATCGTGCACGGCGTCGGCCGCCAGCGCCAGCATGTCGACCGGGCGCATCTTCAGCGGGCGCTGCTGGTCCACCCTGGCCAGCAGCAGCAGGTCGTCCACCAGCAGGCTCATCCGCCCGGCGGCCTTCTCGACGCGCTGCATCAGCTCGGCGGGATCGGCGCCGGGGTTCTGCCTGGCGTACTCGGCGAAGCCGCGGATGGAGGTCAGCGGCGTACGCAGTTCGTGGGAGGCGTCCCCGACGAACTCGCGCATGCGCACCTCGGAGCGCCTGGCCGCCGCCTCCGACTGCGACCTGGCCGCGAACGCGGTCTCGATCTGCGCCAGCATCCCGTTGAGCGACCTGGCCAGGCGGCCCACCTCCGTACGCGGGTCGCCGTCGGGCACCCGCCTGCCCAGCTCGCCGCCCGCGATGGCCTCGGCCGTACGTTCGATCTGGGCGAGGGGACGCATGCTGCGCCGCACGATCGTGATGCCCACGACGGCCAGGATGAGCAGGATGCCACCACCGCCGAGCAGTTCGATGAGCACGAGCCGCCGGGTGATGGCGTCGACCTCCTCCAGGTCCACCGCGACGACGAGGGTGCGCCTGCGCACCATGCTCTCCAGCACCCGCCACTCGCCGTCGCCCCTGATCGCGGGCGCGTTGTAGGGCTCGGCTCCGGGCGCCGACTGCAGGATCGGCTTCGGCTTCATGTCGACGTCGCGATCGGTCAGCATCGGCTCGAACACGCCGCCCGGCTCCTTGACCAGTACGATCGCGTCGGACTCGATGGCGATCGGCCGGTCGGAGGTCTCCCTGTCCCTCCTCCAGTCGCTCAGCACCTTCTTGTGCATGCGCAGGCTGAGCAGGTGGAGCTGGCTGTCGACCCGGTCGATGAGGTAGCCGTGCAGCACCGAGACGCTCACCAGGCCGATGAAGGTCATGCCGAAGCCCAGCAGGGCCAGCATCGACGCGATCAGCTTGATCCGCAGCGGCAGGCCGCGCATCAGGGGCTCGGCGGCAGGCGCAGGACGTAGCCGACACCGCGCAGCGTGTGGATGAGCCGCGGGCTGCGATTGTCGATCTTGCGGCGGAGCACGGAGACGTACGACTCGACGATGCCGACCTCGCCCCTGAAGTCGTAGTCCCACACGTGGTCGAGGATCTGCGGCTTGGACAGGACCCGGCCGGCGTTCGTCATGAAGTAGCGCAGGAGCTTGAACTCGGTCGGCGACAGCGCCACGGCGTTGCCCCCGCGCCACACCTCGTGGCTCTCCTCGTCCAGCTCGATGTCGGCGAACGTCAGCCTCGGCGGCGCCGACTGCGGCTCCCCGCTCGTACGGCGCAACACCGCGTGGATCCTGGCGATCACCTCCTCCAGGCTGAACGGCTTGGTCACGTAGTCGTCCCCGCCGATGGTGAGCCCGCGGATCTTGTCCTCGGTCTCGTCGCGGGCGGTCAGGAACACCACCGGCGTACGCAGCCCGCCGCCGCGCAGCCGCCTGACGATCTCGAATCCGTCCAGGTCGGGCAGCATGACGTCGAGCACCACGAGGTCGGGCCTGTGCCGTTGCACGGCGGCCACGGCGTCGAGGCCGCTCTTGGCGGTGGTCACGTCGAAACCCGCGAACCTCAGGCTCGCGGCGAGGAGCTCGAGGATGTTCGGATCGTCCTCGACGATCAGCAGGCGTGCTTCCATCACATCCAAGGATGCACTCATCGGACGGGTGCTGGGACAATTCCGGCAATGTGCTGGGCAATGGCCAGGCTGGACGTGGCGGCGGGCGAGGGTGCGTTACGTACGAGCACCACCCGGCCGTGCACGTCAACGACGAAGTCGTCGACCATGCGGCCGTCCCGCGACACCGCCTGGGCACGTACGCCGCCCTCGGTGCGCTCCAGGTCGGAGGCGGTGAGGGCGGGGACGTAGCGGCGGGTGGCGCGCAGGAACTCGCGTTTGACGAGCGAGCCGTGGAGTTCCCTGAGCCCGGTACGCCAATGGGCACGGGCCAGGCGCAACGTCCCCGGCCACCCAAGTATTTGCCGAAAATTACGGTAATTTGGCCATCGCACGGCAGAACCGTAACCCTCATAGGCCAGAGCGAGCACCGCGTTCGGCCCCGCCAGCACCCGGCCGTCGGTCTGCCGCGTCAGATGAACCCCCAGGAACGGATACCGCGGATCGGGCACCGGGTAGATCAGCCCCCGGACCAGGTCCTTGGCCGCGCCCTTGAGCGCGTAGAAGTCACCCCTGAACGGGACGATCCGGACGTCCCCCGGTGAGCCCGCCATCCGGGCCACCGCGTCGGTGTTCAGTCCGCCGCACACCACCAGGCGGTCGAAGGACAACTTCCGCCGCCCGGCCAGCACCTCCACGCCTCCGGGGCGTTCCCTGATCGCCCTGACCGGGTGCGCGAGGCGTACGGACCCGCCCAGCTCCGCCACGTCCTGCGCGAGCCGGCGCGCGACGGCGGGGAAGTCGCAGATCGCGGTGTGCGGCGAGTGGATGGCGCCGACGCCGACCGCGTGCGGCTCGATCTCGCGCAGGGCCAGCCCGTCCAGCTCGGTGATGCCCGGCACCCCGTTGGCCCTGGCCCGCTCGGCCAGCGCGCTCAGCCGCGGGCGCTCTGCCGTGGTGCTCGCCACGACCAGCTTCCCGACCTCGTGGTACGGCAGGGCGTGCGCGGCGCAGTAGTCCTTGAGCAGCGCCACTCCCTCGCGGCACAACCTGGCCTTGAGTGAGCCCGGCGGGTAATAGATGCCCGCGTGCACGACGCCGCTGTTGTGCCCGGTCTGGTGGGCGCCGACGCGGCCCTCCTTCTCCAGCACCGTCACCTCGGCGCCCCTGGACTCGGCCAGTTGCCGCGCCACCGCCAGGCCCACGATGCCCGCGCCCACGATCCCGATCTTCTCCGTCACATGACAATTCTCGGACCTACCACCCGTGCTTGCCATATCCGGGCGATAGGCGGCGGCCTCTTCGACCGGGTGGAGATCCGGCCACGGCCGGTGTTGCATGGACCAGGTGATCGACGAACCGCTGCAGCGACTTCGCGCCGCCGCCCGGCGCACCCGCGAGCTGGCCACGAACCGGGCGGGAACCGGCCTCGGCCATGAGGACGCCGACGACGACGTCGGCACGATCGGCACGGACGGCGCGCTCGGGTTCGATCCGTTCCCCTTGCTCGAAGCCCTCCACCACCACGGCGTGCGGGCCGTGGTGATCGGGCAGGTCGCCGGCATCATGCACGGATCCACCGAGCTGACCGGCGATCTGGACCTGCTCTGGGACGGCGCTCCGGAGCACGCCCCGGCTCTGGCCGCGGCCTTCGCCTCCATCGATGCCCGGCTGACGGATGAGAAGGGGGGTCTCCTACCGACTCGTCCGGATTCCTTCCTCCGCCCCAAGGTGTCGTTCACCTCGCCCGGAGCCGGCGGCGACTGCTGCACCCCGGCGCTGCCCTGGCGCGACCTGCGCGTGCGGGAGTTCCTCGACCACGCGATCAGCGCGGTCGACCCCGGCGGCCTGGTGGTGCACTATGCCTCCCGGGAGGACCTGATCCGCATGCGCCACGCCCTGGGCCGCCCCAAGGACCTGAGGCGAGCCGCCGAACTCGCCGCGCTCGCCCCGGACCACCCCTGAGACCACCATGTGGCCCGTCGATCCTCATGCGGGTGGCCGGGCGAGCTTGGCGGCCACGGCGTCGAGGATCCAGTCCAGTCCGGTCGCGAAGGACGTCTCGGCGTCCACCTCCGTGCCCTCGTGCACGGCCTTGGCCAGGGCCGGGAAGCGGCCCGTGGCCAGCATCCTCATCACGTGCGGGCCGGAGGCGCGCTGCCACTCGCGGTCGGACAGGCCCGTGGCGCGTTCGGCCCGCAGGTTCGCGATCTCGCGCCTGATCGCGCCGGTGAGGTAGGCGCCGACGATGTCCACCGCGCACCGGACGGTATCAAGGTCGGCGACGCCCTCGAAGGCGGCCAGCCTGGCCTCGCTCACGGCGAGGGCGTTCGGGCCCAGGGCCGGACGGCCGCCGAGCAGATCGGCCAGCCATTCGTGGCGGAGGGCGGCCCGCCTGGTGCGGTGGGCGTGGTTGCGCAGCGCCTCCCGCCAGTCGCCGGGCGGCTTCTCGGGGAGGATCTCGGCGTGGACCTCGTCCACCATGAGGTCGAACAGCTCCTCCTTGGTGGCGATGTAGCCGTACAGCCGCATCGGGCCCGCGTCCAGCCGGGCGGCGACCTTGCGCAACGACACCGTCTCCAGCCCGCCCTCGTCGGCCAGCGCGATGGCCGCGGCGACGATGCGCTCCCGGTCCAGCGGCGCGGGGCGCCCCTGCGGCTCCGGCCGGTCCCACACAGTCATGATTACATCGTACTGTTGCAATACGCCGTATAGCAGCAATACAGTGTATTACCATGAGACGTCGTATCGCGGTGGTCGGAGGAGGGCCCGCCGGCCTGACCTTCGCCCGCGTGCTGCACCGCCACGATCACCCCGTCACCGTGCTCGAACGTGACGCCGCCCCCGATGCCCGCCCTCCAGGCGGCACGCTCGACCTGCACGAGAGGATGGGCCAGGTCGCGCTGGACAAGGCGGGGCTGCTGGCGGAGTTCCAGGCGCTGTCCCGCCCCGAAGGTCAGGCCATGCGCATCCTGGACGTGGACGGGACCGTCCTGCGCGACTGGCGACCCCGTCCGGGCGACCGGGCCAATCCCGAGATCGACCGCGGGCACCTGCGTGACCTCCTGCTCGGCCCTCTTGACGTTCAGTGGGGTCGGCAGGTGACGCGGGTGGATCCGGGGACCCGGGACGGCGTGCTGGTGCACTTCTCCGACCGACGACAGGAGACCTTCGACCTCGTGGTCGGCGCGGACGGCGCGTGGTCCCGGGTCCGCCCGGCCCTGTCGACCGCGACGCCGCACTACACCGGCGTCACACTCGTCGAGACCTCACTGACCGACGTCGACACCCGCCACCCCCACCTCGCCGCGCTGATCGGCGACGGGTCCGTGGCGGTGTACGGCGTGAACCGCGGCCTCGTCGCCCAGCGCAACAGCGGCGGCCACGTCAAGGTGTACGCCCAGTTCCGCGCGCCGCTGGACCGGCCCACGACCCTGACCGACGCGGAGCCGTCCGACGCCGGGACCCTGCGGTCACAGGTGCTGGCCCTGTTCGACGGCTGGGCCGCTCCCCTGCTCGATCTCCTCCGCCATGGCACCGCCTTCGTCCGCCGGCCCCTCCACGTGCTGCCCGTGTCCCACACCTGGGCCCACATCCCCGGGGTGACGCTGCTGGGCGACGCCGCCCACCTGATGCCTCCCTTGGGAGTGGGCGCCAACCTCGCGATGCTGGAAGGCGCCGAACTCGCCGAGTCCGTCGCCGCCTGCGGCCCTGACGACCTGGACGAGGCCGTACGCGCCTTCGAGGAACAGATGTGGGCACGGGCCGGCATCTGGGCGACGATCACGGCGGCCGGCCTTGACCGCCTCGTGAGCCCCGACCCCGCCGCGGCCCTCGCCCTCTTCGACGAGGTCCAGCCGGGCTGACCGGATCCGGTCCGCCGAGCCGTGCGACGACCCGGCCGTCGGTCAGCGTGAGCAGGCACGTCTCGTGAGAGAACCCACCCGCCAGCGTCGATGTCCCCACCACGTCGCCGCCGAGCGCCGCGTCGATGCCGTGAATCTCCTCGGGCCGCATCCGACCGGTCTCGCGCAGCCGGTCCCTCACGGCGGCTCGGGCCTCGGGTCGACGGATCGTTCGGCGCCAGTGAACGAGCGGGAGCGAGGTTGACCGGCCGGTCGTCGACGAACACCACCTCCTCGGGAGAGGTCTCCAGTGTGTCGAGCACCGCGGTAGGCGTTCGCGTCAGGCTTGCAGGTTCGCAGATCGGAGCTGATGAACCACCGCCGGATGGACCGCTCCAGGCCGAAACGCCGGCGGACGAGCTCGGACCAGACCGCCGTGTCGTTGCTCGCATCCATGAGCGCGCAGGTAGGGGATCAGTACACGGCCCTGCACGTCGCCGATAGAGAACGCCCATGGCAGTCGAAGACGATCCCCACCGGTTCCAGCGATCCTCACCTGTCGGTGACAGGCGGAGCCGGGTGTTCTGCTGAGAACCGCCGCAGGCCCGGCGTGGTGACTCCCACCGCGGCGACGGCACCGAGGCAGAGCAGGCCTCCGCTGATCAGGGCTGCTGCTCCCGAGGTAGCGTCTGCGACGAGGCCCCCGCGCATGTTGCCGATGTCAGGGCCGGCTTGTCCCACGATTTGTTCAGCAGCGCTGACCCGGCCGAGCAGTTCGCTCGGGGTGTGCATCTGGACGATGGTGCTCCGGGACACCACGGAAACGGTGTCGGCCGCGCCGGCCAGGACGAGGAAGGCCAATCCGGCCCACGGGTGGGGCGACAGGCCGAACAGCGCGAGCGCGGCGCCCCATGCGGCGGATCCGCCGAGCATGACAAGACCGAGCCGGGGCAGCCGGGTGAACGTCCCGGAGAAGAGGGACGCCGCGACGCCACCGACGGCAATGGCCGTGAGAAACAATCCGAGAGTGCGCGGGTCGTCGCCGAACCGTTCCGCGTTGATCAAGGGGAACAAGCTGATCGGCATCGACAGCACGGTGGCGGCCAGGTCGGTGAGCAGGGCGCCCCGGATGACGGGAGTGCGGGCCAGAAAGGCCAAGCCGTCCAGCACTCCGCGCAGACCGGGGCGGGGAGGCTCATCTCCAGGTCTCATCGGTGGCAAGCCGAACACCGCGTAGAGCGCGACGATGAAGGTGAGCGTGTCGATCAGGTAGCAGCCGCTGACACCAAGCCCGCCCACGATCAGTCCGCCCAGCGCGGGGCCCACCAGCATGGAGCCCTGGAAGGCAATCCGTCTCAGCGCCAGTCCGGCGGCCAGCTGATGCTTGGGCAGAAGGTGTGGAATGAAGGTGCGCGAGGCCGGGCCGCCGACGGCGGCGAAGCAGGAATGTGCGACGACCAGCCCCAGAACTCCGGCGACCGGGAGGTGCCCGAAGAAGCCCTGAAGTGTGAGAAGGAGCGAACACGCGGCGTGCCCGCTGGTCGTGATGAGGCAGAGCTTGCGGCGGTCCACGCGATCGACGACCGAACCGGCGAAGAGTCCGAGCACGACGAGCGGAAGAGCCTGCGCCAGGCCGACGGCGCCGGCCCATGCGGCGCTGTTGGTCATCTGCCAGACCTGGAACATCACGGCGACGAGCGTCATCTGACTGCCGAACCCAGACAGGGCCTGGCTGATCCATAACCGGCGGAACGGCGGTGAGGTCCGTAGTGGGGTGACATCGAGCAGGGCGTGCCTCAGTCCCATGCGGGGTCCTCCGCCAGCTTCTCCGCGATCCGGTCGTGGAAGCTCTTGCGTGCAAGGGCCTGCTCAATGTCGGTGACGACCCTGGAGAGTGGACAGGGGATCTCGGCCTCGATCTCGGCGATGGCGGCCTCGGTGGCCCGCCACTCCGCCGCCAGGCGACCCACGATGTGGTGGGCCTTGTCGGTGAGGGTCACCTTCTTGCTGCGCGCGTCATCGCCCTCGATGGTCTGGGCCCAGCCGGCCTCGCGCATCGCGGCGACCTTCTGGCTGAGTGCTGAATGCGTCCGGTTGACCGACTCTGCCAGCTCGGTGATGGTCATTGGCCCGCAGGCGTACAGCCGGAGCAGCTCCATCACAAAGCTCGGGTTGAGCCCTTCGATGCGCTTCTTGGAGTAGATCCGGGCGATGTCCGCGTCCATGGAGGACTGAAGAAGTCGCAGCGGCCGCCAGAGGCTTTCGTGGGTGGGATCGGGAGGAGTGGGGTCCGTCATTCGGCCCATCGTATCAGTACTTATATAAGTACTGTTGTAATTGTTGCGCCGGAGCTGGCCGCCTTGCTGACAGGAGACGGGGCCCCACTATGCGGTCAATCGAACGTGAGTACGATGGACTCATGTATCTGCCGCCGGAGTGGCCGGCCGAGGTCCGTCCACCCAGCGTGCCCGACTGGGAGACCTCGGCCGTGGCCTGGCTGCTCGACGCCGTTCCCCCGGACTACAGGGCCTACGACGTTTTGAAACGACATCCGATCGCCCTGGCGAGGATGGCGATCCACCACGTGAATGCATCTGTCGAAGCAGCAAGGGCGGGATACCGAAGCGCAGCGGTGGATCTCAAAGGCCATCTCCCTCCTCATGCTGTCGAGGAGGTGCTCGACGTCTATCGCGAGGAGGGGCCGCGTCTGGTCCGCCTGGCTCGTGCCATCGCCGTCGTCGAGCAAGCCTTGCGCGGGGATATGTTCACCGCGACCATGCGCAATTCCCGATGAGGTAGCGACGTGGCGCTCCGGGCAACAAGCTTGATCAGCTAGACGGGCCGGAGCGGTCTGATGGACGAGTCGAGTTCCTTGCGGAGGTTGCCATTCTCAATCATGAGCACGTTCATGGCTCGGGCGAAGACTTCGCTTGCCGTCCGGTCATCATCACGTTCGGCACACAGGCTCTCGACCTTCGCCCTCACGTTCGCCCGCAGGATCCCCGGCGCGTGGACGTTGTGCGTGCTCTGCGTGCTCTACGTCGTCGCGACCTTCGTCGCGCCGCTCCTGCGGGGCGAGCCCTTCGGTGCTCAGCTCACGTTCGTCTTCGGCTTCGACAAGACCAACGGCGTCGCCATAGGGCTGGCGATCATCTTCTGCGTACTGACCGCGATCGTTGCGGCGATCGCCGGCACGATGCGGCGCTCCCGGCCGCTGACCGGCTGCGGGGCTCAGCGGGTGCGGCGGGCGAGGAACGTGATCACGCCCACGGCGGTGGCGGCCGCTACCAGCCAGATGAGCACGTCCTTGACGGTCAGGCCGGACGCGCCGAAACCGGTGGCCGCCCGCGTCGACTCGGCTGCCTCCTCGTCACGGGTCTCCTCCGGGGTCGCTTCGGGCGTCGGGGTGGGGGTGGCGCGCTCGGGCAGCGGCACCCGGTAGACCGGGCTGCGCGGCCCCTCCGAGCCGACCAGCAGCGCCGTGCCGTCGGCGGTGTAGGTGATCGACTCGGCCTGTTCGAGCTCCGGCATCGTCACCTTGGCGATCGTCTCGCCGGAGGGCCGGTAGAGGGTGGCCGAGAAGTAGGTGCGGATGACGTACGACGAGCCGTCGGGGGCGTAGGCGGCGTCCGTGGCCATGATGGGGGCGCGGGCGACCTTGCGCAGGATGTTCGTCCGGCCGGTGCGCAGTCTTTTCGGCGCCGCGTAGACCGAGCCCGCGAACTCCTTGGACACCACGTAGAGCCGGCCGGTTTCAGGGTGGACCATGAGCCCTTCGGCGTTGCGGGCTCCGTCGGCGTAGCGGAAGCGGTAGCGGGTCGCGGGCACGGTGGCGTTGCGCAGCGTCTGCGGCTCCATCACGCGATAAACGGAAATGTCGGGCCAGGCGCCGTCCAGGTTGTCGCCGATGTCGGCGAACCAGAGCACCCCCCGGCCTGTCTCCGGGTCCTTGGACGCCGCCATCGCCTCCCAGTCCCGCGCCTGGGCGCCCTGCACCTGGAAGGTCGCCTTCGTACGGCCCTTCCCGTCGACGGCGTAGAACGTGGGAGCGGCGGCGCTGTCGTTGTGCGTGTAGTAGACGCCGTCGTGTGTCGGCGACACGGCCAGCCCGCTGGACTCCGTGATCGCGGGATCGCGGAAGGTGAAGAGTTTCTCCGTGCCGTCGTCCGCCGCGTAGGCGGGAACGGCGGACAGACAGCAGATCGCCGTGACGACCGCGAGCACCCTGATCACGACATCCCCCACGCCGCCATCATGCCGCACCCACCGGCCACCCGGTCCGCACGACAGGCCCCGGGAACGCACGCCGGAGTGCAGGCAGTGCCAAGAATCTCGCTACTCACCGCCAACGACATCGAACCGGTCCCGTCCTAGCCTGACGAAATGATCACAAAAACGAACCGTCTGGCCGTGATGCTCGCCGCTACCGTGATGGCGGGAGGCGTCGCGCTGGTCACCGCGCCCGCCGCCGGCGCCACCACCTCGGCCACGTCCGCTGCCGTCATCTGTCCCTTCAAGGCGAAGCGGGAGACTCCCAGATGGCGGGGCCCCAACACTCCTCGCTACAACGGCACCTGGAAGGCCGGGAACATCATCAGCGTCTACCAGGGCTCCGCCCAGGGCGGCCGGGTGGAGACGACCTCCGGCTACTGGGCCACCGCCACCCAGCTCACCAGCGCGGGTCAGTGCCGCTCCTGAGCCCTAATCGGTCACCTTGGCGCTGTGACGGTGGAAACCGGTGCCCTGGAGCACCACCAGCAGCACGTTGGCCACCGCCATGGCCACCCACAGCCCTGTGATCCCCCAGGTTCTGGCCACGGGAACGGCGGCCAGGACCAGCAGCCCGTACCCGATGGCGAAGTAGGCGAGGCTGGCCCCCGAACGCTTGAGCGCGGTGAGCCCGGTCCCCTGCACCGCCTGGGCCGCGTCGGCCATCGACGCCAGCGCCATGAGCGGCAACAGCGCGAGCACCCGTTCGCGTACCGCCGGGTCGTCGCTGAACAGCGTGACCAGCGACGGCCCGAACCCCAGCAGCAGGCCCGCACCGACCAGCGAGGCCAGGAGGGCGAGCAGGGCCGCCGACCTGTTGGCCCGCCGCGCCGCCGCCGGGTCGGCGGCGCGGGCGATCTCCGGCACGGACACCTGTCCGATGGCGAGCGAGGCCATCATCATGAACGCGGTGAGCATGGTCAGCACGGCATGCGCGGCGGTGTCACGCGCGCCGGTCCCGCCCGCCGCGAGGGTGACGACCCCGAGCACCCCGAATTTGATCAGTACGGTGCCCGCCAGCGGCACGCTGACCCTCGCCAGCTTGACGATCTCCCCGATCCGGGGCCCGGCCTGCCCGATGGGGCCGCCCAGCGCGCGGCGCAGCAGGAGACTGGCCACGACCGCCGCCGCGACTCCCCCGGTCACCCACGCGACGCCCACGCCGGTCAGCCCGAGCGACGGCACCAGCGCCACGGTGAGCACGCTCAGCAGCAGCCCGAAGGTCAGGGTCGGCCACAGCACGCTGCGGTGGTGCCCGAGCGCCACCAGAATGGTGCTCGCGCCGCCCGTGGAGGCGAAGACGAGGAGATAGACCGCGACGAAGTGCGGCAGCAGGCCCAGCTCGCGCACCACTTCACCGGGCACCCCCGTGGCGCGCGCCAGCAGCGGCACGCACAGCACCGCGAGCGCGCCCGCCGTACCGGCGGCCATGGCCAGCCAGCGCGCGTCCCGCACGATGGGCACGGCCGCCGCGGGCGAGTCCCTGTGCTGGGCGACGAACGGTCCGAGCCCGCGCAGCGCGCCCTGCACGGTGGCGGACGCCGGGTTGAGCACGGCGGTCATGACCGCGAAGGCGGCCAGGGCGACGGTGTCGTACCGGCCGAGCACGGAGGTGACCACCAGCGAGCCGATCATGCCCGTGACCATGGCCAGGAAGAGCGGGACGGCCGCCCGGAGCAGGACGATCATGAGAATGGACAGCGCGGTCGGAAGTGCCTCATTTCTCCGTAGATCACGACTGAAGCCTATGGCCTGGAGTGCACTCCAGGTACCTAGGGTTGAGAGCATGGACTACGTCAATCTCGGACGCAGCGGACTCCAGGTGAGCCCGCTCTGCCTCGGCACGATGAACTTCGGCCCGCAGACCACGGAGGAAGACTCCTTCGCGATCATGGACAGGGCCCACGAGCTGGGGATCAACTTCTTCGACACCGCCAACGTGTACGGCTGGAAGCTCGGCGAAGGCATCACCGAGAACATCATCGGCCGGTGGTTCGCGCAGGGCGGCGGACGCCGGGACAAGACGGTGATCGCGACCAAGCTGTACGGCGGGATGAGCGAGTGGCCCAACGACCAGAAGCTGTCGGCGCTCAACATCCGTAAGGCGTGCGACGCTTCGCTCAAGCGGCTGCAGACCGACTACATCGACATCTACCAGGCCCACCACGTCGACAGGAACACCCCGTTCGACGAGTTCTGGGAGGCCATGGACGTCTTGCGGCAGCAGGGCAAGATCATTTACGTGGGCTCGTCGAACTTCGCCGGCTGGCACATCGCCAAGGCCCAGGAGAGCGCCGCCCGGCGCACCTTCAACGGGCTGGTCAGCGAGCAGTCGCACTACAACCTGCTCACCCGCACGGTCGAGCTGGAGGTGCTGCCCGCCTGCGAGGACTACGGCCTCGGCGTGATCCCGTGGAGCCCACTGGCCGGCGGCCTGCTCGGTGGTGTGCTGCGCAAGATCGACAAGGGCCGTTCCGCCTCGGACACCATGGTCAAGCAGCTCGAGAAGCACCGCGACAAGATCGAGCAGTACGAGAAGTTCTGCGACGAACTGAACGAGGACCCCGCCTACGTGGCCCTCGCCTGGCTGCTCAGGCAGCGCGCGGTCACCGCGCCGATCATCGGCCCGCGTACGCTGGAGCAGCTCGACGGCAGCATGCGCACCCTGGAGATCGAGCTGGACGAGGCCGCCCTGGCCCGCCTGGACGAGATCTTCCCCGGCCACCGCACCGCGCCGGAGGACTACGCCTGGTGAGGCTCAGGTCAGCAGCGTGCCGATCACGACGATCAGCAGCAGCAGGCCGAGCACGACGGGCAGCAACCAGGAGCGAGGACGGTCCACGACCTGGAGCCTAGCCTCGCCCGGAGGGTGCCAGCGCCCATTCGGCGAGTGACTCGTACCTCACCTGCGGTCCCGTGTGGCTGCGCACGAGACGGACGTGCTCCGCCCGCCACGGCGAGCCGCTGAATCCCGACAGTGACTCGATCAGCGGGCGGAGGTCCGTCTCCGTCTTGGCCCTGGCCAGCGTCAGGTGCGGGTGGAACCGTTTACCGTCCGTCTGCGCGGCCCCCGCCCTGCGGGCGCCCGCCTTGACGGAGTCGGCGAGCCGGGTCATCGACTCGCCCGTGACGCCCACCCACAGGACCCGTGCCCTGCGGGCGGACGAGAACGCGCCGAACCCGTCGAAGGCCAGGTCGAGCGCGCTGTGGCGGTGCACGGCACGGGCCAGGCGCGACTCCAGCTCGGGCAGCGCCCGCTCGGGAACCTCGCCGAAGAAGGCCAGCGTGATGTGCCAGGTGGCCCGGTCGGGCCAGCGCAGGCCCGGCACCTGCCCGACGTGCGGCGCGATCGCGCGGGAGAGCTCGTCCAGCACCTCGTCGGGCGGCACCAGGGCCGCGAAGAGCCTCATGCCATCCGATTGTGCCCCGTCGCGGAGGCCGGCCGCTCAGGCCTTGGTGAGGGCTGGCCACTCAGGCCGTGGAACGCCGATCGCTCGGGCCGTGGGGCCGGTCGCTCAGGCCGTGGCGAGGCTCGGCCTGCGTACCCGCCGGCTGATCAGCCGTGTCACGAGGACCGCCAGTCCGGTGCCCGCGAGGACGAGCACGCCCGACAACATGACGCCCGCCCGTGGCCCGCCCAGCTCGGACAGCCAGCCGATGAGCGGCGCCCCGAGCGGCGCCCCGCCGGTGAAGACCAGCATGTAGATGCCCATGACCCGCCCCCGCATGTCGGGGGAGGTGGCGAGCTGGACGCTGGCGTTCGCGGCCGTGTTGATGGTGATCAACGCGATGCCGGTGGGAACCAGCAGCAGCAGGTAGACGGGGTAGAACGGGGCCAGCGCCGTCGCGATCTGGAACAGGCCGAAGCCGATCGCCCCGGCGAAGAGCACCTTGCGCGACAACCGCGCCCTGCGCGCCGCCAGCAGCGCCCCTCCGAGCGCGCCCACCGCGAACATGCTGGAGGCCAGGCCGAACGAGGACGCGCCGGCCTTGAACACCTCGCGCGCCATGAGCGCGATCGACATCGAGAACGACTGCGAGAACATCGACACGAACCCGATGAGCAGCACCGGCATGAGGAGTTCCTCGTGCCGCACCACGTAGCGCAGCCCCTCGCGGAGCTGGCCTCTGGCTCTCGGCACGGGTTCGGAGACGTTCAGCTCCGACCTGCGCATGAAGACCAGGCTGGAGATCACCGCGCCGAACGTCAGCGCGTTGATCAGGAAGATCGGGCCGGTCCCGCCCAGCACGTAGATCAGCAGACCGGCGAGCGCCGGGCCGACCACACGGGCCAGGTTGAAGATGGAGCTGTTCAGGGCGATCGCGTTGGGCAGGTCGTTACGGCCGACCATCTCGACCACGAACGCCTGCCGGGTCGGCACCTCGACGCACGAGATCATGCCGAGCAGGAACGCCATCGCGTACACGTGCCACACCTGGGCCGCGCCGGTCATCGTCAGCACGCCTATGGTCAGCGCGAGCGAGGCCATCAGCACCTGGGCGGTGATGAGGATGGGCCGCTTGGGGTAGCGGTCGGCCAGCACGCCGCCGAACATGCCGAACAGCAGCATGGGCAGGAACTGCAGCGCGGTCGCCGTGCCGAGCGCCGCCGCGCTGCCGTTGGTCAGGTCGAGCACCAGCCAGTCCTGGGCGGTGCGCTGCAGCCAGGTGCCGACGTTGGAGACCGCGCCCCCGGCTGCGAACATGCGGTAGTTACGAACCCTGAGCGACCGGAACATCCCGGTCCTGGGTTCGTCAGGCTCCTCTATATCCGGCTGAGCTTCTCCAGAATGGGCGCCGCCTGCCGCAGAATCGCCCTCTCCTCGGGAGACAGGTCTTTCAACCGCTGGGTCAGCCACGCTTCCTTGCGGCGTCGCTCCTCCTTCAGGAGCTTCTCGGCGGCCTCGGTCACGGTCACGGTCACCTGGCGCCGGTCGGTCGGGTGCGGCGTACGCGCGACCAGGCCGCGCTCCTCGAGCTTGGCGATCACGCGCGTCATCGAGGGCGGCTGCACCTTCTCGAGCTCGGCCAATTCGCCGGGGGTTATCCCGGAATGCCGTTCCACGGCGGCGAGCGTCGCGAACTGGGTGGGCGTCAGCGAGTGTGCCGCTGCTTGTCGTCGTAGGCGCCTGGTCAGCCTTGCCATAGAGACGCGCAAGGCCGAAGCCAGGCCTGCGTCGCTGCGCAGGTCCGTCTTGTGCTGGGGTTTGGTTAGCATGAGTCATTACCTTTGCTAACTATAGGCGAAGCCAGGATATTTCCCTAATCGTTTCTTTCCCTCCTGGATACCAGGAAGCCGCCCCGCTCGAGCAGGACGGCTCCCGCCTGGTCAGATGCCGAGGAGCGAGCGGATCGGACCGATCGCGAAGTAGAGCACGAAGAGGATCGTGACCGCCCACAGCAGCGGATGGATCTCCCGCGCCTTGCCCCGCACAACCTTGATCAGCACGTAGCTGACGAAGCCGGCACCGATGCCGTTCGAGACCGAGTAGGTGAAGGGCATGACCACGACGGTGAGGAACGCCGGGATGGCGACCTCGTAGTCGTTCCAGTCGATGTCACGGATCGCGGTCATCATCAGGAAGCCGACCACGACCAGCGCGGGGGCCGCGGCCTCGTGCGGCACCACGGTGACGAGCGGCGCGAAGAAGATCGCCACCAGGAACAGCAGGCCGGTGACCACGCTCGCCAGCCCCGTACGCGCGCCCTCGCCGACCCCGGCGGCCGACTCGACGTAGGTGGTGTTGGAGGAGACGGAGCCCGCGCCGCCCGCCGCCGCGCCGATCGAGTCGACGAGCAGGATCTGCTTCGTACGCGGGAGCGTGCCGTCTGCCTGGATCAGGTCCGCCTGGCGGCCGACGCCCACCATGGTCCCCATGGTGTCGAAGAAGTCGGTGATAAGCAGGGTGAAGACGAACAACACGGCTAGCAGCACTGAAATCCGGCTGAACGCGCCGAAGGGGTCGAACTCCGTGAACAGCACCAGCGGGTTGTGGAAGCCGAGGACCTGCTCGGGCATCGCGGGCACGTTCAACTGCCAGCCGCCGGGGTTGTCGGCCGAGAAGGCTCCCGACTTGGTGAGCAACTCCACGACGATCGCCAGCACGGTCGTGCCCACGATGCCGAGGAGGATCGCGCCCTTGACCTTCCGCGCCACCATCGCCGCGGTCGCCAGCAGCCCGACCACGAACACGAAGATCGGCCACGAGGTAAGAGCGCCCCCGATCCCCATCTCCAGCGGCGGCCCCGACGCCACCCGCCGTACGAACCCGGCGTCCACAAAACCGATCAACGCGATGAACAACCCGATGCCGACACTGATCGCGGTCTTGAGCTGGGCGGGAATGGCGTGGAACACCGCCACCCTGAGCCCGGTCAGCACCAGGACGGCGATGATGACGCCTTCGAGGAAGACCAGGCCCATGGCCTCCTCCCACGTCATCACACTGGCCAGGTTGAAGGCCACGAAGGCGTTCAGGCCGAGCCCGGCCGCCATGGCGAAGGGCACCCGGCCGATCACGCCCATGAGGATCGTCAGCACTCCCGCCACGAAGGCGGTCCCGGCCGCGACCAGCGCCAGGTTCGGCGTGGTGCCGTCGCCGAGGACCTGCTCCTCCACGTCCGTGCCGGTGGCGATGATGATCGGGTTCAGCACCACGATGTAGGCCATGGTGAAGAACGTGGCCAGGCCGCCCCGCACCTCGCGGGAGACGGTGGAACCTCGTGCCGAGATTGCGAAGAAACGATCTATCTTGTCACGTGTGTCGCTCACGACGCGAACAGTGGCAGTCGCGGTGAGCTGCGGAAAGAGCCAGTAATGATTTCGAGACCCTATTGCAAGCTAGGGTGGACACGTGAAGCAGGAGTGGCACCCCGACCCTGAGCCGATCGAGACCAACGGCGCCGCCGCCGTGGCCGTCGGCACCGCGGTCTGGGCCGTCGCCCTGGTCGCCCTGCTGCTCTTCCGCCCCGCCCCGGAGAACACGTGGTGGATCTGGACCTGCGTGACCGGGGTCGCCTTCGGTCTGTTCGGCATCTGGTTCGTGCGCAGACCCGGCCGGGATTGACCGGGTCGTCCGTACGCGCTGACATTCGTCATCTCCCGCTGTTCCCCGAAGTCACCCCCAAGTGGTGTTTCAGCCCACTACGTCAGCACATCTACGGTGAATCATGCTTATAGGCATGAAGAAGCCCATAGCGACATTCCTCCTGGGCGCGGCGGTCCTCACGGCCTGCGGCAGCACCGGCGAGCCCGCCCCGGCCGCCAAGGACGCCGCCAAGGACAAGGACACGGGAAGCGTGGCCTGGGCCCGGTGCACGGATCTGGTGGGCCCTGACGGCAAGCCGGTCGCCCCGGCCGCCGGCACCGAGTGCGGCACGATCCAGGCCCCCCTCGACCATGCCGACCCCGGCGGCGAGAAGATCGACCTCGCCCTGATCCGCATGAAGGCCACCGGCGACCGGCTCGGCTCGCTCGTGTTCAACTTCGGCGGCCCCGGCGCGTCAGGAGTGGACACGCTGGCGATCGCCGGCCGGGCCTTCGCCGGCCTGAACCAGCGCTACGACCTGGTCAGCTTCGACCCGCGCGGCGTCGAGCGCAGCGCCGGCGTCAAGTGCGGCGGCCAGGTGGACAAGCTCCTGTCCGCCGAGGCGGAGGCCGACGGGGACCGGGCGGCCAAGGAGTTCGCCGAGGCCTGCCAGCAGGACTCCGGCAAGATCCTGCCGCACGTCGGCACCGTCGACGCCGCCAAGGATCTTGACCTCATCAGAGCCGCGGTCGGCGACAAGCAGCTCAACTATCTCGGCTTCTCCTACGGCACCCACCTCGGCGCCGTCTACGCCACCCACTTCCCCAAGAACGTCGGCCGGTTCGTCCTCGATGGCGCCTTCGACCCTACGGTGACCTTCGAGGAGCGCGCCGTCATCCAGGCCACCGGCTTCGACCAGGCCTTCGACGCGTTCGCCAAGGACTGTGTGGCACAGAGCTGCGAACTCGGCGCCGACCCCGCGACCGTCGAGAAGACCGTCGAGACCCTGCTCGACAAGCTCAAGACCGAACCGCTCAAGGTCGGCGACCGCGAACTCACCTACAGCCTGGCCCAGCTCGCCGTCATCACCCCGCTGTACGCCAAGGCGACCTGGCCGATGCTGGAGCAGGCCGCCGCCGCGGCGCTCAAGGGGAACGGCACAGCGCTGCTCGCCCTGGCCGACTCCTACACCGGCCGCAAGGCCGACGGCACCTACTCGACGGTCATGACGAGCCTGCAGGCCATCAACTGCGTCGACAACGCGGAGCGGCCCACGGCCGCCGAGACCGCCAAGACCAACGCCAAGATCAAGAAGATCTTCCCCATCCTGTCGGTCGAGGGCTCGGGCGAGTCGTGCGGGCACTGGCCGGTGCCCGGCAACGACGAGGCCAAGCGCATCGACGCGACAGGGTCCGCGCCCATCGTCGTGGTCGGCACCAAGGGCGACCCGGCCACGCCGTACCGGTGGGCCCCCGCTCTCACCGAGCAGCTCAAGACCGGTGTCCTGGTCACCTATGAAGGCGAGGGCCACGGCGCCTACCTCAGCGGCAACGGGTGCGTCATGAAGACGGTGGACACGTACCTGGTGGAGGGCAAGGTGCCCGACGACGGCACCACCTGCGCCGCCTGACCGTCCCCACCTCACCCCCACGCGCCGCCGAGGTCGCGCGGGGGTGTCCGGCTGCCCGGCCGGGTGCCGGCGCCGGGCGGAGGGTCAGGAGAGATCGGCCTCGGCGAGCAGGAGGGGCACCGACTGGGGGTCACGCAGCAGGGCGGCCACCGCGAGCCGGTCGTTCCACTGCCCCGTCGCCCACGCCAGCCCCCTGGCCAGCCCGTCGACCCCCGTGCAGTGCACCGACCCCTCGAAGAACCGCCACGAGCACTCGACCCCGTCCACGAGCAGCTTCTCGTGCTGGACGTACGTCTGCGGCGCCGTCGGCAGCAGGGACCGCACCTCGTCCGGCACCTGCATGACCTCGCCCTGGGAGGTGACCTCGCCGGAGGTGAGCTCGCCCGCCAGCGGCAGGTCGAGCAGCTCCGACAGCGCCTCGGCCAGGTCGTAGGGGGCCAGCACCAGCGGCCGGTCGGCGACGAGCTGGAGCAGGTCAGGGGCTTCGACCACCACGACGTCGTCGGCCGGCGCCACCACGACGGAGCCCTTCAGCACCGCACGCAGGCGGGCGGGCGGCGCCACCCGTGAGGGATCGACGGCGGCCAGGGCGACCCACAGGGCACGCAGTTGCGCCCGGTCGACCTCGATCGCCTCGTCGGCCATGAGGTCCAGCAGCTCCTCGGGGCCGCCGTGGGAGTCGAGCAGCGCGGGCAGCGTGGTGCGTACGCCGAGCATGGACAACGCGCCCTCGTCGAGGCCCGCGGGAGCGTCGGCGTAGAGGCCCTGCAGCAGCGGGTCGGCGCCGGGCAGCCGCAGCTCGAGCGGCTTGCGCCCGCCGAGCACGGGATGGCCGGCCAGCCACCACGCGGTGTAGGAGGGCACCTCCACCCCCTCGATGCGCAGCGGGTGGAGCGCGGCGCGCAGCGGCGGCCTGGTCAGCAGGGCGAGCGCGGCCGGCCAGTCGGCCACGAGTTCCAGGTCGCGCACCGCCACGAACTCGGGCACCAGCGGCGGCACGTCGAGCTCGGGCAGCAGGTCGAGCACGTGGTCGAGCCATTCGTCCTCGCCGTCGAGGTCGTGGTCGCACTCGTCGTGGTCGAGCAGCACGTCGGACTCGTGCACGAGCGCGAAACCGTCGAGCACGCCGGCGGCGGCCAGCACGCGCGAGCCGTAGGTCTCGGCCAGCTCGGAGGCGGCCACGCCGAGGTGGGTGCCGGGCTCGACCACCCCCGCCAGCGCGCCGTCGGCCAGCATGAGCTCGCCCGCGGGGTAGAGCTCGCCGTCGGTGCCGCGCAGGGCCAGCTCGGCCAGCCACGGCGCCTCGCCGGGCGCCAGCCCTGACGCCTCCACCAGGGACAGCACGGCCCGCGCCACCGGCTCGGGGTCGGGGCTGTCGAGCGACTGCGCGACCGCGGCCTTGGTCAGCGGGTCGTCGAGGATCGTCCGGGGCGTGGCCTCGGCGGCGCCGAGCCGCAGCAGCGCGGGATGAGCCGCCTCCGGGTGCACGATGCGCAGCCCGAGTGGCGTCAGGTCGAGGTCGGCGCCTCCGTCGGCCAGGATGAGCGTGCCGCGCGGCCCCCGCACGAGCCGCCCGTCGGCGAGCGGCACCGGCAGCGCTCCCAGCGCCTCGGGGTCGTCGACGGGCAGCACGTCGTAGAGCGAGCGCCACCACGACGGCTCGCGCGCCTCCACGGCCTCGCCCGACAGCAGGTCGACGACGTCGGCCAGCTCGACCCTGCGCACGCCCAGCGACGTCATGGCCGGATGCCGGGCCGGCCAGCCCGCGGGCAGCAGCCCGGGGACGAAGCCGGCGACCGTCGCGAGCAGCTCGGCGGAGGCGCCCGCGACGACGGCGGCCTCGCGGCCCGGGACCACCCATCCGTCGTCGCCCGGCTCGGCCGCCGGATGCTCGACCCGCCACTCGGCGTCGGGCTCGTAGACCTCGGCCTCGGCGAACGAGGGGGTCTGGACGGCCGGCGCGGGCGCCGACAGCGCCGGCAGCAGCGGCGTCTCGGGCAGCCGGGCCAGCACGGCCCTGCGGATGCGGGCGTCGAGCTCGCCCTTGCCCATGAGGGACGGCACCAGGTCGAGCAGCCTGGACGTGCGCGGCAACTCCTGGAGCAGCCGGACGTAGGCGTCGGCCACCCGCTCGACCAGGAAGTCGGTGAGCGGGCCCTTGGCGACGTGGCGGCGGTCGGTGGCCATCGGGAACGACGCGATCAGCAGCGCGGGCAGGTCGAGCGGCTCGTCGCTGGGCGTGGGCGCGTGCACGACGGCCGGAACCGTGTCGGGCGGCGCGCCCGGCTCGCCGGTGCCGGTGACGGGGACCGCCCAGCGCAGCGACCAGTAGGGGCGGGCGCGCTCCTCGGTGGGCCGGTCGGCGAAGAGCGTGCTCACCTCGTCGGGCGTGAACCGGCCCGACTCGGACACCACGTGCCAGCCGTCGGCGACGACCGTGCGGGCCGACCCGTCGAGGTCGATCACGATGGACTCCAGCGCGGGCATGCCGAGCAGCAGCGCGGGGCTGGTCTCGGTGAGCATGCGCCGCACCGCGTCGACGGCGGCCCGGTCGCGCAGCGGAAGGCGGACGATGGTGTCGAAACCGTCGGGCACGTCGAGCGGCGGCGCGTCGAACGGCAGCCGCAGCAGCGGGACGTGGCCGGAACGGTCGGCCAGCTCGGAGGCGAGTTCGGGGATCTGCGCCACCGCGGCGGAGGTGTCGGCGCGCGACCAGCGTACGGAGCCGAGGCCGCGCGAGCCGATGGCCGGCTCGTCGCAGACCGAGACCACCGCCGCGAACCCGACGCCGAAGCGCCCCGCAGCGCCGGCGTCGTCGCGCTTGCCGGAGACCCGCAGCGTCGACAGGCCCTCGACGCCCGTGGCGTCGAGGGGCGCGCCGGTGTTGGCGGCCGTCAGCACGTCGCCCTGGAGGGTCAGCCGCAGCACCCCTGGCACGCCCGCCTGCAACGCGGCGTCGGCGGCGTTCTGTGCCAGCTCGACGATCAGCCGGTCGCGGTAACCGCCGAGCGCGAAGTCCTCCTCCGCGTTGGCGTCTTCGCGGAACCGGGCTGGCGAGGCCGTCCAGGCGGAGAGCACGGCCGCTCGCATCCGGTCGGTGCCGTAGGTGTCGCTCATCTATCACGATCCTGGTGTGAGGATAGGGGGCCACCGTAGGTTAGCGGCCTTCACCGACAGGTGAGGCGCGCGTCCCAGCGCCCCACCTACCCTCACGGCGCCGCGCACGCCCCTCAGGAGTGGCCGAGCTCCTCGGAGGCGGACGCGTCGACCGAGCCCGTCTCCTCCTCCATCAGGTCGTAACCGAGGTCGTCGAGGATGGGGATGGCCTGCTCCACGGGGGCCGGCAGCACGGCGGCCTCGGAGTGGGCGCCGCAACCGTGGTCGGCGGCCACCACCCTGCCGTCGTCGGGGGCGTATTCGTTGGCGCAGACGCCGAACGACAACCTCAGCTCACCCGCGAGCAACCAGTAGAAGCCGCAGGTGGAGCACTGCGCGGGAGCGGCGTGTGCGATCGGAGTGTGCGGCCCGTGCTCGCCCGCGTGCCAGCGTCTGGCAGCCCGGTCTCTGCCGATGGCCGAGAGCACACGGGCTCGGCCCAGGCCGTATTCGAAAACCATCTGGCGATCGGTGTCATCGTCGGTCTCGGTGAAACCCGGCGCCAGCCTGTCGTCGTCGTCCGCGGTCGGCAGCAGATCGCCCACCCCGAGGTCGCCCGGCCGCAGCCGCTCGCTCCACGGCAGCCACTCGGGCGCCAGCAGCGCCCCGGAGCCGGGCAGCAGAACCGCCTCGCTGACCGTGACCTTCTTCGCGCGGGAGGCGCGCGTGACGGTGACGGCCCAGCGCCAACCGCGATAGGCGCGGTCGAGGCAGGCGAAATAGTGGGTGACGATCCGGTCGCCCTCGCTCTCGTAGCCGAGGTGCTCGCCGGGCTCGCCCGGACGCGCCAGCTCCTCGGCCGCGGCGCGCGCCAGATCGACCGCGGCGACACAGGCCTGGTCGGGAGCGGAGACGCGGGCCCTGGTGCGGCTCATCGGACCGCCTCCGCCGAAAGGTGCTGTTCGCTCACACTTCATTCTCACCCATGACGGGACCTGGAAGTCCCACAACGGGGGATCCCGCTCCGAGATCAGCGACGAATCGGGTAAGACTGGTAGGCGTGCAGGGAGGCTGGGAGCGGGCCCGCGAGGTCTCGCGGCGGATGGCGCACGGCGTCGCCGACGCGGGCCGTGCCACCCTGCGCGCGAGCAAGGCCACGGCTGGCGGCACCGCGCGGGCGGGCAGGTTCACCGCGAAGGGCGCGCAGAAGGTGGGCCGGGCCACCCGCCGCCTCACCCACGCCGACGGCGCCGGCCGCACCGGGCTCGGCCGCCTGATCGAGCTGTCGGCCGGCAACAGCGCGAGCGACGCGCTGGTCACCGTGGCGCTGGCGAGCACGGTGTTCTTCGGGGTGCCCGTCGGGGAGGCCCGCGGCTCGGTCGCCCTCTACCTCGTCATCACGATGTTGCCGTTCGCGCTGCTCGCGCCGTTCGTCGGGCCGATACTCGACCGGTTCAGGTCGGGGCGGCGCTACGTGATCGCGGGCACGCTGTTCGGGCGGGGCCTGCTGTGCTTCGCCATGGCCGCCGCGGTGGGGCCGGGCGACCTGCCGACGTTGTTCATCGGTGCGCTGGGCGTGCTGGTGTTGTCGAAGGCGCACAACGTGTCCAGGGCGGCGATCATGCCGAGCGTGCTGCCCGCCGACATCACGCTGGTCTCGGCCAACGCCAGGGTGGCGCTGTTCACGCTGGTCTCCGCGGGCGTGGTCGTGCCGGTCGGAGCGGGGCTGACCGCGTGGCTGGGCAGCGCGGCGGTGCTGCGCATCGCGATGGTGGCCTTTCTGCTGCTCGGGATCGCCGCCGTACGCCTGCCGCGGCACATCGACTCCCCCGACCTGGAGGAGGAGGGCGCCGCACCCCGCTGGCGCACGCTGCTCAAGGTGGGCCCCACGGTCGCCGAGGCGGTGTGGGCCAACGTGGCCGTCCGGGTCTTCTCCGGGTTCCTGCTGTTCTTCCTGCTGTTCCTGGTGCAGGACCGCGCGGTTCCCTGGCTGGCGGCGACGCAGCCGCAGGCGGCGGCCGACCCGTTCTTCGACATCCCCAAGACGATCGCGCTGCTCGCGGCGGCGGCCGGGCTGGGCGGGCTGGCGGGCGCCGCCGTCGCCAATTGGACCCGCAACCACGCGCCGCAGCTCATCGTGCTGGCCACCCTGGCCGTGACCAGCGTCACCACCATCCTGACCGCGATCTTCTTCGGCCTGTGGGCCGCGCTGGCGATCTCGCTGATCACGGCGTTCGCGCAGGAGCTGGGCAAGCTGGCGCTCGACGCGATCGTGCAGCGCGAGATCGGTGAGGAGGTGCGCTCGTCGACGTTCGGGGTGGTCGAGGCCGTGCTGCAGCTCGCCTGGGTGTTCGGCGGGCTGGCCGGGCTGGTGCTCTCGCTGTCGCAGAGCAGCACGGCCGGGCTGGTCACGCTGGCGGTCGCGCTGACGGTGGCGCTCGCGTGGCTGCTGGTCTCCAGGATCAAGCACGCGCGCGCCGCCGACGCCAAGCTGCACCGGCAGCGCGCCGAGGCCGCCGCCCAGCAGCCGCACCCACCGCAGCAGCGTCAGGACACCCTCGACCCGACCAAGCCGCTGACCAATCCCAACGGCTGAACGCCTCAGGCGTCGAGGTCGTCGGCGACCGCCCGCAGCACCTGCGCGATCTTCTTGGCGTGCGCCGCGTCCGGGTGCTTGCCCCGCTGGTAGGAGGTCGACACGCCGTCGAGCAGCTTGATCAGGTCTTCGACGATGACCACCATCTCGTCCGGCTTCTTCCGCTTGCCCTTGGGCTTGACCTTGGCCAGCGTCGGCGGCTGCTCAAGGATGCGGACCGAGAGCGCCTGCTGGCCCCGGCGGCCCTCGGCCACGCCGAACTCGACCTTCTGGCCGGGCTTGAGCGGGCCTGCGCCGGTGGGCAGCGCGGATGAATGCACGAAGACCTCACCGCCGTCGTCGCGGGTGAGGAAGCCGAATCCCTTGTCGGCGTCGTACCACTTGACCTTGCCACTCGGCACAGGAGGACCTCGTTCAAACAGTCGAAAAAGAAGGATGGATGTAGGTTATGCCCCGAAGAGCGCCAGGGCGACCGGGTAAATGGCGGCGAATTAGCCAAGTTCCGCTTGTGTACGCCAGTCGGCGAACCAGGCGGCGAAATCGGTCAGGTCGGGCAACGCCACATCAGCTCCGTGATCTTGCAGCTCTCCAGCCGTGTAAGGGCCCGTCGCGACGGTCACGCTCACCGCGCCGCCCGCACGTGCCGCCTCGATGTCCGCGACATGGTCACCAACATAAGCCGCCGCGCCGAACCGCGCGAGTGCCGATCCTTTCCGGGCGCCGAACAGCGAGCCGACCACCTCGTCCACGGCCAGCCCGAGCAGCTCGACCGTGCCGATCGCGTCCCTGGTGTTCTTGCCGGTGACCACGATGACCCGCCCGCCGGCCGCGCGTACGGCCTCGATCGCGTCGTACGCGCCCGCCATCGCCGTGTGCACGGGAACGCCCAGCTCCGGATAGAGCTGACGATAGAGATCGGCCGCGGCGGGCACCGCCTCGGGCGCCAGCCAGTTGGCCAGTTCCATCTCCAGCGGAGGGCCCAGCCGGCGCACGATCGCCGCACTGTCGAAGGGCACACCGAGGCGGACGGCCAGCTCGTCGTAAGTGGCCGCGATCCCCGCCCGCGTGTCGGCCAAAGTCATGTCAAGGTCGAACCCCACCGAAGTAACCACAGGAGCAGGATGCCAAACAGGGCCCTACTCCCCGTAACGGGCCCTTGTTCTGGAACCCCAGTAATGGGAAGAAAGGAATTACTTATGGGAGAGGAGCGGCCGTGACCCACACCCCCAGACCGCCGCAGGCCGGAGACCGGCTCGTCGCCTCCTCCGCCCAGCCGCGCCCGCACCGGCCCGCCATGCCCGGCGGCCGGATCGCGACGCCGTGGCAGCGTGCCGTGTCCGCGGTGGCCTACCTGGTGAAGGTGGCCTCCAGGGTGGCCGCGCTCTCCGTGCTGCTCTACGCGGTGTTCACCGTGTTCGAGGCCAACCCGGCCAACATCTGGTACCAGTTCGTCGAATCGCTGGCCTCGTGGGCGTCCCTGGGCCTGGCCGGCCTGTTCCAGCTCGACGACCCCCGCTACACGGCGCTCGTCAATTACGGCCTCGCCGCGGTCGTGTGGCTGATCATCGGCTCGGCGCTGGCCGGGTTGATCCGGCGCGCCGCTCCGTGAGGGCGACGGGGAGCCGTTGCGGGCAACGGCTACGCTCCTTACCGGAGGTATCAGGATAAACATGACCAGATCGACCCGTGAGCGGATCGTCGATGAGGCTCTGCGGCTGTTCGCCGAGCGGGGTTACGCCGCCACTTCCGTGGCCGAGATCGAGGCCGCCTCAGGGCTTTCACCCGGCGCCGGAGGGCTCTACCGGCATTTCAAGTCCAAGTACGAGGTGCTCGCCGCCGCGATCAACCAGCACGCCGCGCGCACCAGGAGCCAGGTGGCGGAGAGCCTGGCCGAGCTGAGCGCCATGGAGTCCTCCGCCGACCTGGAGGAACGCCTGGCCCACATGTGCCGCGCCGGGCTGGCCAAGGTACGCGAGGAGTCGGAGCTGACCCGGGTGTTCTTCCGCGACCTGAGCCAGTTCCCCGAACTGGTCGCCGTGGTACGGCAGGGGCTGCTGCAGCCCATGTTCGACGCGATCGTCACCTGGTTCAGGGCACAACCGGAATATCAGGACGTGGAACTCGACTGGGCGGGCATCGCTGCCGTGCTCGGCGGCTCGGTCGTGCACTACCGGCTGTTCCAGGAGACCGTGGGCGAACTGCCCGGCCACGCGGAGAAGGACCAGTTCGTCACCGCGTGGGTACGCCTGGCCGTCGGGCTGCTCCCCGCCCCGGCACCCGTCAGGTGACGTCGAGCAGCCGGTAGGCCAGCCACACCACGCCGAGCCCCGTACCGATCATGAACATGGTTCCGCTGACGTCGAAGAACTGCGTCACGAACGCCGACAGCCCGGCCTCCGTACCGACCCGCAGGCCGCCGATCAGCACTCCGCCCACCGAGTAGCCGAGCATCGGCGCGCCGATCCCGAGCACCTTGTCGCGGATCGTCCAGACGTCGCTCCACAGCACCAGCGCGGCGCCGAGCGCCCACACCACGACGGGCACCTGGAAGATCGCCAGCGGCGGCAGGTCGAACGGCACCAGCAGCGCCGCCACCACCAGGATCACCATCGCGGCGGCGTCGCGCGGATGCTCCTTGACGATGGTCCTGGCGTCCCTGCCGTCGGTGGCCAGCGGGTTGGCGCTGAACATGGCGACCTTGCGCAGCCCCGCGAACGGCAGGTCCACGCCGGGCCGCCGGTTCAGCTGCTCCTGGGCGATCCTGCGGTGCTCGCGTACGCCGGGCGGCAGGTCACGGTCCTCGGCGACGGCGGCGAAGCGCAGCGTGGCTCCGGCCTCCTCCTCCGGCGGCGACCCACCGACCGTACGGGACCCCGACGCGGACGCGCCGGACGCGCCGGGACCCGACGCGGAGGTGCCCGGCCCGGCAGCACCCGACCCGGAAGCGCCCGGCGCGGGCGTGTCCGGCGTGACGGGCGCGGTCGTGGGGGTCGCCGGCGGTCCTGAGCGCAGCGTCGCGATCCCCGCCGCGGCCAGCCGGCGGGCCTCGCGCTCGACCAGCGCGGCCGGATCCCCGAACCTGGCCAGCACCTTCGCCACCTCGCGAGGCTTGCGACCGCCGCCCAGCTCGACCTCGATCCTGGCCCGCAGCCGCTTGGCGAAGTCGAGCCGCTGGTCGGCTCTGAGCACGCCGTGGGCGGCGTCGGCCGCCTTGGAGACGTAGTTCAGCACCTGCTGGTCGGCTCGCTCAATCACGTCAAGCAATGCTGCCTCAATCAGGGTGGACATACCATGGCAACGATGGAGTTCACGGAGTGGATCAGGGGACGCACCGACGGGCAACTGCGGGCGCTCGTGTCCGCGCGTCCCGAGCTGATCACTCCGGTGCCCGCCCACCTGGAGGGCCTGGCGTCGCGGGCGGCCAGTCCTTCGGCGATCGGCAGGGTGCTCGACCGGCTCGACCGGTTCACGCTGGCAGTCGTCGAGACGCTCGCCGTCCAGCCGGGGGCGATCTCCAGGGAGCGGCTGCACGACCTCATCGCCGCGGCCCTGGCCGACGACCAGGAGAAAGACCCGGAGCCCGCGCTGTCGGACGCGCTCACCAGGTTGTGCGACCTCGCCCTGGTCTACGGCCCCGACGACGCGCTCGACCTGGGCCCCGGCGTACGCAAGGTGCTGGAGGACCCGGCGGGGCTCGGCCCCGCAGCCGTCGACGCGTTCCGGCACCACGCGCCCGAGCACCTGGAGGAGATGGCCGACGACGTCGCCCCCGGCACCGAGGGTCCGGGCAAGGAGCGGCTTGCGGCAGCCCTGGCCGAGCCGGCCGAGCTCGTCGGCGCCGTCTCCGCCGAGGCCAAGGGCGCGCTCGACCAGCTCGCCTGGGGCCCGCCGACCGGGCGGGTGCCCAACGCCAGACGCGAGGTGCGGGTGGCGGCGGCCCGTTCGCCCATCGAGGAGCTGCTGGCGCGTGGCCTGCTGGCGGCCACCGGCGAGGACAGCGTGACCTTGCCCCGCGAGGTGGGCCTCTACCTGCGCGGCGGCCGGGTGCACCGCGGCCTGCTGGCCACGCCGCCGCCGCTCGAAGGAACCGCGCGTGACCCCGAGCTGGCCGACCGCACGGCGGCCGGGCAGGCGTTCACGTTCGTCAGGGCCGTGGAGGAGCTGTGCGAACGGTGGAGCGTCGAGCCGCCGGGGGTGCTGCGCACCGGCGGGCTCGGCGTACGCGACCTGAAACGTACGGCGGGCGAGCTCGACCTGCCCGAATGGGTGACGGCGCTGGTCGTCGAGGTGGCGTACGCGGCCGGCCTGATCGCGGCCGGAGGCGGCGTCGACGGCGAGTGGCTGCCGACGCCCGGCTACGACCTGTGGCGGGTCAGGTCGGCCGCCGACCGGTGGCTGGCGCTGGCGTCCACCTGGCTGCGCATGGACCGCGTGCCCGGACTCGTCGGCGAACGCAGCCGCGGGGACAAAGGAGCGAACGGCGAAACGGGCGGGAGGCGCGGCGACGAGCGTGACAGGCCGTTCAACGCCCTGCACACCGACCTGCGCCGTTCGTCCGCCGCCACGGTCAGGCAGGCCACGCTGCGGGTGCTGGCCTGCGCCCCCGGGGTCGCGCCCGAGCGTGACTCCGTGCTCGAACGGCTGGCGTGGGAGCAGCCGCGCCGCCGGGGGCCGCTGCGCGAGCAGCTCACCGAGTTCGCGCTGCGGGAGGCCGAGCAGGTGGGCGTGACCGGGCTGGGCGCGCTGGCCGGGCACGGGCGGGCGCTCGTCGACGGCGACGACGCCGCCGCGATGCTCGCGCCGCTGCTGCCGGAGCCCGTCGACCACGTGCTGCTCCAGGCCGACCTCACCGCCGTCGCGCCGGGCCCGCTGACCAGTGAGCTCAACCGGTGGATGGCGCTCACCGCCGACGTCGAGTCGAAGGGCGGCGCCACGGTCTACCGGTTCAGCGAGGGCTCCGTACGCCGGGCGCTCGACGCGGGGCACGGCGCGGAGGAGCTGCTGTCGGTGCTCGGCCGCCATTCGGCGACCCCGGTGCCGCAGGCGCTGTCCTATCTGGTGACCGACGTGGCCAGGCGGCACGGCCGCATCCGGGTGGGCACCGCGAGCGCGTACATCCGGTGTGACGACCCGGCGCTGCTCGACCAGATCACCGCCGACCGCCGCTCCGCCGCGCTGCGGCTGCGCCGGCTCGCCCCCACCGTCATCGCCTCCCGATCGTCACGGGCGGCGCTGGTCGACTCGCTGCGCGCCATGGGGTACGCCCCGGTCGCGGAGTCGATCGAGGGCGACGTGATCATCTCCCAGTTCGACAGCCGCCGCACCGAGGGCACGGCGCCGGTGCGCACGGTCGCGTCGGCGAACGGCCTCGACCCCGAGGTGGCGGCGGCGGCCGTACGCGCGTTGCGGGCCGGCGACGCGGCGCACCTGGCGCGGCGCGAACCCGTCGACGCGCCCAACGGCCAGGTGCCGCGCGGGCCCGCGACCGCCACGATCTCGGCCCTGCAGGAGGCCATCAAGCAGGGTGTCCGCGTGTGGATCGGCTACCTCGACTCCCAGGGCAACGCGACCTCGCGCATCCTGGAGCCGGCCCGCATGGAGGGCGGCTATCTGACGGCCTACGACGAGACCCGTGCCGCCGTGCACCGTTTCGCCCTCCACCGCATCACGGGCGTGACAGGCCTGTAGGCGATCAGCGCGCCGGTTCCGCGTCGCGGACCAGCCCCGCGGCCAGGCGGACCACCTCGGCCGGTGTCGGCAGGGCGAGCGCCCGGTTCCTGGCGGCGGCCAGTTGCTCGGCTCCGGTGCCCGCGCGGGCCCCGTAGGTGCTCAGGCAGAGGTCGAACAGCTCGCCGGGGTCGGGGGCGCACCACGGCTGCTCCACTTCGACCGCCAGGGAGGGCACGCCGTTCCTGGTGATGACGAGGTACGAGCCCAGCTCGGCGAGCTTGCGGGCGAGGTTGACCAGTTCGATGCGCTCGGCGCGGGGGGCCATCCAGTCGTGCAGCACGTACGCCCGCCCGGGCCCGTAGTCGGTGGCGGAGAGCAGGTCGAGGGGGGTGGCGGCCGGGGACAGCACCGTGATCGTGCTCTCGGCCAACGACATGCGCGAGAGCAGGGCGATGGCCCCTAATCGTTTGCCGGTCTCCTCCGCCCCCACGAGAACCAGCAGGTGCCGCATGGACAGGCGGCGCACGGCCTCGGGGAAGCAGCCGGGCTCGCGGTAGGAGCGGAGCAGGATGTCGGCCTCTCGCCGGCTGAGATCTCGCTCGACCGGATCGGCCGCGGCGCGGGGCCGGTCATTGACGGCGATGACGCTCTGACCGAGCGTTATGGTGTCGACGATCTCGCCTGGTTCAGGCGTGTCGGTCACGAAGCCACCTCGGTGGTTGACTGGAAACTTGTCTACAGAAAAGTTTGATGTTCAAAGACTTTCTTCTTTTTCCACGAAGGCAATACGGAGCGTAACAACACCGCTGCGACCTGGCCTTGCGTGCGGCCTTCCGGCATTATGAGGACACGTCGACCACTCCCTTCGCCTAGATCTTCCACCATGCCGCGAGCGAGGTCGAGCAGAAAACGGAAATGGCCGCCGGACGGGGTTTCATATCGTTTTACGGGCCGGCGACAATCACCGGCATTGACCGTCCGAGGGGGCTACGCCCCGACATCAAGGGTTGACGGCGCAACCTCACTCGCATCAGGTTGGGCCTGTGACCGAGCAGACGCTGGGCGGACTCGCCGAGGAGTCCTGGAGCCGCTTCGACGACCACGACGCGATCTTCTACGAGGGGACGTGGCTGCGCAGTCATGCGCTCGCCGTACGCGCGCGCCGCGTGTGCGGGGGATTCGTCGCGGCAGGCATCAGGCCGGGCGACCGGGTGGCCGTGATGATGGCGACCTCGCCCGAGGTTCCGCTGGTCTACCAGGCGTTGTGGGCGGCGGGCGCGGTGGTGACGCCGGTGGTGTTCCTGGTGGGCGCCGAGGAGCTGCGGCACATCCTGCTCGACAGCGGCGCCCGCGCGATCGTCACCTCGCCCGAGCTGAAGGAGACCGTACGCGCCGCCGCCGTCGACATCCCGGTCCTCGTGGGCACGGCCGAGCTGGAGCAGGCCCCCGAGCAGGGACTCGTACGCAGGGACCCCGGCGACCTGGCCGCCCTCATGTACACCGGCGGCACCACGGGCAAGGCCAAGGGCGTCATGCTGAGCCACCGGGGCCTGTGGCAGGTGGGCAAGGCCGTCTATGAGCTGTCCCGGCAGGAGGGCAAGACCCGGGCGCTGATGCCCGTGCCGCTGTCCCACGCGTACGGGCTGATCATCTCGGTCGCCTCGATGCACGCCACCGAGCCGCAGCAGGCGGTCCTCATGCGCTGGTTCGAGCCGAAGGCGTTCCTGTCGCTGGCCGCCGAGCAGCGCGTCCAGTACGGCACCGTCGTACCGTCAATGATCCAGATGCTGCTCGCCGAGCCGCTGGAGTCGCACCCGCTGCCCGACCTCGCCTTCCTCACGTGCGGAGCGGCGCCGCTCGGCAGGCAGACGCTGGCGGAGTTCGAGCGCAGGATGCCGGGCGTGCAGATCCTGGAGGGCTACGGGCTGACCGAGACCAGCGCCGTGACGACCTTCAACCCGCCGGGCCGGCGCAAGGCCGGCAGCGTCGGCCTGCCGCTGCCCGGCTACACGATCACCATCCGCGACAACGAGGGCGAGGCGGCGGAGACCGGGGACATCGGCGAGATCTGCGTCTCCGGCGAGTCGCTGATGCTCGGCTACTGGGGCGAGCACGAACCCGACCCCGAGGGCACGGCGCTGACCGGCGGGGAGCTGCGTACGGGTGACATCGGCTGCGTGGACGACGACGGCTACCTCTACGTCGTCGACAGGAAGAAGGACCTCATCATCCGCGGCGGCTTCAACGTGTTCCCCCGCGACGTGGAGGACGCGCTCGACCAGCATCCCGACGTGGTGATGTCGGGCGTCGTCGGCCGTCCGGATCCGCGCGTCGGCGAGGAGGTCGTGGCGTTCGTGCAGCTCAGGCAGGGCGCCGAGGTCGAGGCCGAGGAGCTGATCGCGTGGGCCCGCGACCGGGTGGGCAGGGTGAAATATCCGCGCGAGGTGAGGTTCGCCGACTCGATCCCGGTCACGAGCGTGCTCAAGCTCGACCGCAAGGCGCTGCGCGCGCTGCTGGGCTGAACGGCGGCGAACCCGTCACGGCGGCACCCGAGTACACGAACTGCGGTCAGCCGCGCCTCAATTCCGTGATAATTGTTGACCTGTCTGGAGGTGAACATGAGCCAGGAAGACCCGTCGGGCTATCCGTACCAACCGTACGGCGCGCCCTACGGCGACCAGCCTCCGCCACAATACGGCTATGGCTACGGTTATCCGCCGCCGCCGCGCAACGACGGCCCGATGGCCAACGCGATCGTCTCGCTCGTGCTCAACCTTCTCGCGCTCGTCTCCTGCTGCAACGTCCTCGGCCTGCCGGGCGCCATCCTCGCGGGGCTGGCGCTGAGCAGGTCGCGCAACGAGCCGCAGACCGCCCGCACGATGGTGATCTGGAGCTGGGTCCTGTTCGGCACGGGCTTCGTGCTGGGCGTCGGCACGTTCCTGTTCCTGGGCCTCAACGGCTACCTCGACGATTAGGCCGGCCTGGAGCCGCACTGCGGCTCTGACACGGCGGCTTCGACAACGGCGGCGCGTCCAGGGGCGTCCGGACTAATCCGGGCGCCCTGAATGTTGCACACTGGAGCGGCCGAGCCGGGATCAGGAGACGATGGTCCTGCCGGGCCCCCGTACCGAACCCCACGGAGACAAGCCAGTGAGCGATGGACCGCTGATCGTGCAATCGGACAAGACGCTGCTGCTCGAGGTCGACCACGAGCGGGCCGACGCGTGCCGCAAGGCGATCGCGCCGTTCGCCGAACTCGAACGCGCCCCCGAGCACGTGCACACCTACCGCGTCACCCCGCTGGCGTTGTGGAACGCCCGCGCGGCCGGGCACGACGCCGAGCAGGTCATCGACGCGCTGATCAGCTTCAGCCGCTATCCGGTGCCCCACGCCCTGCTGGTCGACATCGCCGAGACCATGGCCCGCTACGGCCGGCTGCGCCTGGAGAAGGACCCGGCCAACGGCCTGGTGCTGACCTCCACCGACCGGGCCGTGCTGGAGGAGGTGCTGCGCTCCAGGAAGATCCAGCCGATGCTGGGCGAGCGGCTCGGCCCCGACTCCGTGATCGTGCACCCGAGCGACCGGGGCAACGTCAAGCAGGCCCTGCTCAAGCTCGGCTGGCCGGCCGAAGACCTGGCCGGCTACGTCGACGGCGAGCAGCATCCGATCACGTTGCGGCAGGACGACTGGAAGCTGCGCCCCTACCAGCAGGAGGCCGCCGACGCCTTCTGGCACGGCGGCTCGGGCGTGGTCGTGCTGCCGTGCGGCGCGGGCAAGACGCTCGTCGGCGCGGCCGCGATGGCGCACGCCCAGGCCACCACGCTGATCCTGGTGACCAACACCGTCTCCGCCCACCAGTGGAAGACCGAGCTGCTCAGGCGCACGTCGCTGACCGAGGACGAGATCGGCGAATACTCCGGCACGAAGAAGGAGATCCGCCCGGTCACCATCGCCACCTACCAGGTGATGACCACCAGGCGGAAGGGCGTCTACAGCCACCTGGAGTTGTTCGACGCCCGCGACTGGGGCCTGATCGTCTACGACGAGGTGCACCTGCTGCCCGCCCCGATCTTCCGGATGACCGCCGACCTGCAGGCCCGCAGACGGGTGGGGCTGACCGCCACGCTGGTGCGCGAGGACGGCCGCGAGGGCGACGTGTTCTCGCTGATCGGTCCCAAGCGTTACGACGCGCCGTGGAAGGAGATGGAGAACCAGGGCTGGATCGCGCCGGCCGACTGCGTCGAGGTGCGGGTGACGCTCACGGACGAGGAGCGGCTGGCGTACGCGATGGCCGAGTCGGAGGAGCGCTACCGGTTCTGCGCGACCACGCCGTCCAAGACGCAGGTGACCGAGGCGCTGGTACGCCGTCATCTGGGCGAGCAGGTGCTGGTCATCGGCCAGTACATCGACCAGCTCGACGAGCTCGGCGAGCATCTCAACGCGCCGGTGATCAAGGGCGAGACGCGGGTCAAGGAGCGCGAGCGCCTCTACCAGGCCTTCCGCGACAAGGAGATTCAGGTCCTGGTGGTGTCGAAGGTGGCCAACTTCTCCATCGACCTGCCGGAGGCGGCCATCGCGATCCAGGTGTCGGGGACGTTCGGCTCGCGTCAGGAGGAGGCGCAGCGGCTCGGGCGGGTGCTGCGGCCCAAGGCCGACGGCGGGGGCGCCCGGTTCTACACGGTGGTCAGCCGCGACACGGTCGACCAGGAGTTCGCGGCGCACCGGCAGCGGTTCCTGGCCGAGCAGGGGTACGCCTATCAGATCATCGATGCCGACGACGTGCTCGGCGGTGTGTGACGGGGATGCCGGCGGTCATGCCCAGCCGCTCGCCCGAGCGGCCGGGCATCAGCGTGGCTTCACGTCCACGAGACTCCGCGGGTCGAAGACAATCGAACCACCCCCCTCACCTGCGTACTATCACGCCGCCTGCGACATACCCCCATGATCCGACAAACCCACCTGATATGCCCGAATTTTTCGGTATTCCGAGCTTGATCCCATGAGAGCGGATCTGCCCCTTATCTGACCAGCAGACCGCCGACGAAGAGCACGCCCTCCGCGACGATCCAGAACAGCATCCCCGCGCCCATCAGCTGACCGAACGTCCGCGGGTCGTGCCGCGCCCACGGCAGCCAGGCCGCCACGGTGCAGCACGCGGCGACCACCGCGAACGCACCCGACAGCGTGGCGACCATGCCCAGCCGCTCCGAGCACGTGGCCACCGACTCGCCACCCGCACAGAACGCCTGCAGCCCCCATCCCGCGAACACCGACAGACCCCACAGCGCCGCCAGGAGAGAGCTCGCGACCGTGGGGATGATCGGCGAGAAACGCAGCCGGACCCGCACCACCACCTATGCGTACCCAGGCCGCGACGCGCTAAATGCTTTGGAAGCCGGGAATCGCGGCGACTAAACTGTCGGGTTCGCTGCCTTCAACCACCTCCGTCGTTCACCCCAGGGAGGCGCTTTCGCATGCCCGCACACCAACTGGCCCCCGACATACCCTCCGACGTGCTCGCCGCCGAGCAGGCTCACCTGGCCGAGTCCAGAGCCGCGCTCAAAGCCATGCGCGTCCACGCCCAGTCGCTCTCGTCCGACGCGGCCGGCGACTGGGTCTCGCAGCAGATCCTCCAGTCGCTGCTCGACCAGCGGGTGGCCGCGCTGGCCGACCATCCCGACACCCCGCTGTTCTTCGGCCGCCTCGACCGCGCCACCGCGCAGGACGACGACGAGCCCGACGCCCTGCCCGCCACGATCTACGTCGGGCGCCGCCACGTGCACGACGGCCACAGCCGGCCGCTGGTCATCGACTGGCGCGCGCCGGTGTCCCGCGCGTTCTACCAGGCCAGTCCCGCCGACCCCATGGGGATCGTGCGCCGGCGCCGCTTCGGCTACCACGGCGGGGCGCTGACCGCGTTCGAGGACGAACCGCTCGGCGAGGGCGTCGAGATCGGCCCGTCCAAGATCCTGACCCAGGAGATCGAACGCCCCCGCACCGGCCCGATGCGTGACATCGTCGCCACGATCCAGCCCGACCAGGACGAGATCGTGCGTTCCACCCTCGCCCAGACGGTGTGCGTGCAGGGCGCCCCCGGCACCGGGAAGACCGCGGTCGGCCTGCACCGCGCCGCCTACCTGCTGTTCACCCACCGCGAGCGGCTGGCCAGGTCGGGCGTGATGATCGTCGGCCCCAACCGGGCGTTCCTGTCCTACATCTCCTCGGTGCTGCCCGCGCTCGGCGAGGTCAAGGTCGATCAGACCACCGTGTCGGGCCTGCTCGGGGAGCACGCCGCGACCGAGGACCCGGCCGTGGCCGCGGTGAAGGGCGACGCCAGGATGGCGGCGGTGCTCGACCGGGCCCTCTGGCTGCACATCGTGAAACCGGAGGAGGGCCTCGTCTACACCAAGGGCGCCTACCGGCACCGGGTGGCCGACTACGAAGTACGCGAGATCGTGGCCTCCCTGCGCGGCACGACCCGTTACAACCCCGGCCGGGCGGCGCTGGCGCAGCGGCTGGCGCACATGGTCCTCGTACGCATGGAGCAGCGCGGCGAGTCGCCCGACGACCGGGTCCAGGACGCGGTGGCGCGTTCCAAGCCGGTGAAACAACTCGTGGACGCGGTCTGGCCCAAACTGACACCCGAACAGATTCTCCACCGTCTGCTGTCAGATTCCGAATTCCTGGCGCGGGCCGCTAAATCAGATTTGTCGCCCGAAGAGCAGGAATTGCTCCTGTGGCGGAAGCCGTACCGGAGCTGGAAGTCGGCCAAATGGTCGGCCGCCGACGCCGCCCTCCTCGACGAGCTGCGCGACCTGATGGAACGTACGCCGTCGCTCGGCCACCTGGTGGTCGACGAGGCCCAGGACCTGTCGGAGATGCAATTGCGCGCCCTCGGCCGCCGCTGCCGCAACGGCTCCGCCACGGTGCTCGGCGACCTCGCCCAGGGCACCACCCCGTGGTCGACCCGTTCGTGGACGTCGGTCCTCGGCCACCTGGGGCAGCCCGAGGGCGAGGTCACGGAGCTGACGCTCGGCTTCCGCGTGCCGAGGGAGGTCCTCGACTACGCGGCCCGCCTGCTGCCCTCGATCGCCCCGAGCCTGGCCGCCCCGCAGTCGCTGCGGCCGGGCGCGGGCTCGCTCACGGTGCGCGAGGGCGGCTCGGTCGCGCAGGCCGCCGAGGAGGCCCTGGCCAAGGAGGGCTCGATCGGCGTCATCGTCCCCGACGCGATGGTGGCCGTGGTCTCCGAGTCGCTCGACGGCCTGCCCCACGCCGTTCTCGACGCCGACTCGGCCGAGGAGCACCGCCTGCTGATCGTGCCCGCGACGCTCGCCAAGGGCCTGGAGTACGACCACGTCGTCGTGGTGGAGCCCGCCGACATCGTCGCGGCCGAGCCGCGCGGCCTGGCCAGGCTCTACGTGGTCCTGACCCGGGCGGTGACCTCGCTGACGGTCCTGCACGACAAGCCGCTGCCGCCACAGCTGGCGAGCTGACAGGGCGTCCGGCACGGCCGCTTCTAGGATGGCTGGGCAAGCAGCTCTCAACCTAGGAGGATGCCGTGCCAGCACCCCTTCCCCATGAACACCTGCCGTCGGTTCCCGCGCTCGTGGTCGAGAGCGACGACCTCCAGGACGGTGAGCGGCTCAACGACCTCCACGTCTTCAACGACTGGGGCATGACGGGCCAGAACCTCTCGCCCCACCTGCGCTGGTCCGGCGCTCCGGCCGAGACCCGCTCCTACGCCGTGACCTGCTTCGACCCCGATGCCCCCACGGGCAGCGGCTTCTGGCACTGGGTGCTGTTCGACGTCCCCACCTCGGTGAGCGAGCTGCCGACGGGCGCGGGCACGGCCCCGGAGTTCAAGGGCCTGCCGGCGGGCGCGGTGCACGCCCGCAACGACTACGGCAGCAAGGACTACGGCGGCGCCGCTCCGCCTCCCGGCGACCCGCACCGCTATGTCTTCACCGTGCACGCGCTGGGGGTCGACTCGCTCGGTCTCGGCAGCGACACCAGCCCGGCCGTGGTGGGCTTCAACATCACCGCCAACACGCTGGCCCGCGGCCACCTCATCCCCCACTACGGCGTCTGACGACGACGAAGGCGCCCCACCGCGTCGGTGGGGCGCCTTTCTGTGGGCTCTAGGGGCAGATCTCGTCGAGCGGCTGGAGGTTGCCGAGCAGCGGCACCCAACGCCGTAGCTCGCACAGCGGTGTCCCCTCGGTCACGGCGCCGCTGACGACGACCCCCGGTTCGTTGACGGCATGCGCGGGAACGGCCGTGAGGGTGACGGCGGCGAGACCGAGAACGGCGACGCTCAGCAGACGCTTGCTGCGGGAGAACATTTCTCTGCTCCTTCTGTGAGGTGAGGCGATGTGCAGACAACCCTTTCTCACTCGAAGTAGCAGTTCAATTGCGAAACGTAATGGCAGTGAAACGAAAACAAGAGCGGCCCGGAAAAACCGGGCCGCTCTTTTGGGGACGTGCGCCGCGAACAGGACCTAGAAGTCCATGTCGCCGCCGCCGGGCATGCCGGCGGGAGCGGCCGGGGTCTTCTCCGGCTTCTCGGCGATGACGGCCTCGGTGGTCAGGAAGAGCGCCGCGATCGAGGCGGCGTTCTGCAGCGCCGACCGCGTCACCTTGGCCGGGTCGAGAATGCCGGCGTCGAACATGTTGACGTATTCGCCCGACGCGGCGTTGAGGCCCTCACCCGGGGTGAGGTTGCGCACGCGCTCGACCACGACGCCGCCCTCGAGACCGGCGTTGACCGCGATCTGCTTGAGCGGCTCCTCCAGAGCCTTCTTCACGATCGCCGCGCCGGTGGCCTCGTCGCCGTTGAGCTCCAGCTTGTCGAACGCCTTGGCGCCGGCCTGCAGCAGCGCCACGCCACCACCGGGGACGATGCCCTCCTCGACGGCCGCCTTGGCGTTGCGCACGGCGTCCTCGATGCGGTGCTTGCGCTCCTTGAGCTCGACCTCGGTCGCCGCGCCCGCCTTGATGACGGCCACGCCGCCGGCCAGCTTGGCCAGCCGCTCCTGCAGCTTCTCGCGGTCGTAGTCGGAGTCGGTGCGCTCGATCTCGGCGCGGATCTCGTTGACCCGGCCGGAGATCTGCTCGGCGTCACCGGCGCCGTCGACGATCGTCGTCTCGTCCTTGGTCACGACCACCTTGCGGGCACGGCCCAGCAGGTCGAGGGTGGCGGTCTCGAGCTTGAGGCCGACCTCCTCGGCGATGACCTGACCGCCGGTCAGGATCGCGATGTCGTTGAGCATGGCCTTGCGGCGGTCGCCGAAGCCCGGGGCCTTGACGGCCACGGAGCGGAACAGGCCGCGGATCTTGTTGACCACCAGGGTCGCCAGGGCCTCGCCCTCGACGTCCTCGGCGATGATCAGCAGCGGCTTGCCGGACTGCACGACCTTGTCGAGCAGCGGCAGCAGGTCCTTGTTGGCGGAGACCTTGCCGTTGACGATCAGGATGTAGGGGTCTTCGAGCACGGCCTCCATGCGGTCGGAGTCGGTGACGAAGTACATCGACGTCATGCCCTTGTCGAAGCGCATGCCCTCGGTGAGCTCGAGCTCGAGGCCGAAGGTGTTGCTCTCCTCGACGGTGATGACGCCTTCCTTGCCGACCTTGTCCATCGCCTCGGCGATGAGCGCGCCGATCTCAGGGTCGGCGGCGGAGATGGAGGCGGTCGAAGCGATCTGCTCCTTGGTCTCCACGTCCTTGGCGAGCTTGGACAGCTCCTCGCTGACCCGCTCGACGGCCGACTCGATGCCCTTCTTCAGAGCCATCGGGTTGGCGCCCGCGGCCACGTTGCGCAGGCCCTCACGCACCAGCGCCTGGGCGAGCACGGTGGCGGTCGTGGTGCCGTCACCGGCGACGTCGTCGGTCTTCTTGGCGACCTCCTTGACCAGCTCCGCGCCGATCTTCTCCCACGCGTCCTCGAGCTCGATCTCCTTGGCGATGGACACACCATCGTTGGTGATCGTGGGAGCGCCCCACTTCTTCTCCAGCACGACGTTGCGCCCCTTGGGGCCCAGGGTCACCTTGACGGCGTCGGCGAGCTGGTTCATACCGCGCTCGAGACCGCGCCGGGCGTCCTCGTCAAACGCGATCATCTTGGCTGCCATAAGGCTAGACCTCCCAGATGCAGGGTGGCTTGTCGTGGACCGAGCCGACGCCCGCGACGGCATGGGTCAGCGTCTCCTTCGGCGGACCCCATCGCCCCGATCCTGTTGGCACTCTGCTGCACAGAGTGCCAACGAACTGTTTAGCACTCTACCCTGCCGAGTGCAAGCGAACTCACCTGCGGCCGATGCTTCCCCCCAGGTCAGTCGTCTGTCCGGCGAGCCGCCCCGTGGACGCACCGCTGGCCGCGGTTCGCGCACACGACTCGCCGTACCAGGGGTCGACGAAAGAAAGGTGGCGGTTCACACGGACTGCGCTGCCGCGCGATCCCGCCGGTGCAACCAGTGCGGTGAATCAGACCGTCCTGACGGACTCCGCCTGCGGCCCCTTCTGGCCCTGCGTGATCTCGAACTCGACGCGCTGTCCCTGTTCGAGAGAGCGGTACCCGTCCATCATGATCGCTGAGTAATGGACGAATACATCCTTACCACCGTCTACCGCGATGAAGCCGTAGCCCTTGTCCGCGTTGAACCATTTGACGGTGCCCTGCGCCACTTCCGACTCCTCTTACTGGGCTCCCAGATCTCGCCCATTCCTCCGCGAGACCTGTAATCGCCCGACTTAACAGAAAATCAGCCAGGCGATCGCCCTCGACCATACCTGTGGCAAGGGGTTGGGCAACAGAGTCAATCTGCAGACACCACATTTCTCCCATCGTTGGTTCAACGTTGAATTGCGGGGAAAGAAGAAGGCGCCCACAAGGGGCGCCTTCGCCGAAGTGTGATCTGCCGCACTCACCCGCCCGCGACGGCGGGGATGATGGAGATCTGGGTGCCCTCCGGCGCCGGAGTGTCCAACCCCTGGGCGAATCGGACGTCCTCTTCCCCCACATAAACGTTGACGAAACGTCGAATCTTGCCCGATTCATCCAGAATTCTCGCGCCGATACCCGGGTAGTCAGAGTCCAGCTTGGCCAGCACGTCACGAAGAGTCGCGCCCTCGCCACTGACTTCCGCGTTGCCCCCGGTGTAGGTGCGCAGAATGGTGGGAATCCGCACAGAAACGCTCATGGTTGAACTCGCCCTTTCGTGGTTGTCAGACAGTCGCGCGGAACGCGTCGAGAGAGGGCCGGATGACGGCCGTGGGCGCGGCGTCGCCGCTGATCGCGTCGAGCGTCTTGAGGCCGTCGCCGGTGTTCAGGACCACGGTCTCGGCCTCCGGGTCGAGCTGCCCGGTCTCGGTGAGCTTCTTCAGCACGCCCACCGTCACGCCGCCCGCGGTCTCGGCGAAGACGCCCTCCGTCGAGGCCAGGAGCTTGATGGCGGCCACGATCTCGTCGTCCGTGACGTCCTCGACGCCTCCACCGGTCCGCCGCGCGATGTCCAGCACGTACGGGCCGTCGGCGGGGTTGCCGATGGCCAGCGACTTGGCGATGGTGTCGGGCCGTACGGGCTGCACCACGTCGTGGCCGGCCTTGTAGGCGGTCGACACGGGCGAGCACCCGGCCGCCTGCGCCCCGAAAATCTTGTACGGGGTGTCCTCGACCAGCCCCAGCGCGACCAGCTCCTTGAAGCCCTTGTCGATCTTGGTGAGCTGCGAGCCCGAGGCGATGGGGACGATGATCTGCTCGGGCAGCCGCCACCCGAGCTGCTCGGCGATCTCGTACGCGAGCGTCTTGGAGCCCTCGGCGTAGTAGGGCCGCAGGTTGACGTTGACGAACCCCCACTTGTCGCCGAGCGGGTCGCCGATCAGTTCGGAGCAGAACCTGCTGACGTCGTCGTAGGTGCCCTCGATGCCGATCAGCCGGCCGCCGAAGACCCGGGCCATGGCGATCTTTGCCTGTTCGAGGTCGGCCGGGATGAACACGCACGCCTCCAGCCCGGCCCGCGCGGCGGCGGCCGTGACGGCGCCCGCGAGGTTGCCCGTGGAGGAGCAGGAGAGCGTGTGGAAGCCGAAGTTGCGGGCCGCCTCGACGGCCATGGCGACCACGCGGTCCTTGAAGGAGTGGGTGGGGTTGCCCGAGTCGTCCTTGACGTGCAGTGACCTGATGCCGAGCGCCCGCCCGAGGTTGCCGGCCCTGACCAGCTTGGTCCATCCGGGGTTCATGTTGGGCTTGTCGGCGACGTCGGCCGGCACGGGCAGCAGCGACCGGTAACGCCAGATGTTGGGGGGTCCCGACTCGATCGCCGCGCGGGTCACCGCGCCGAACTCGTAAGCCGCTTCGAGCGGCCCGAAACACTCCTGGCAGGCGAAGCTCGGGCCGAGCGGGTAGCGTGCGCCGCACTCGCGGCAGGACAGACCGACGGCGGGACCAAATTCGAGCGACATGAAGCGAGGCCTTCCCTCATCTTCGTCTACGGCCACCTTGACCACAGACCGGAATTGGCACCTTGTCCCGGTCGGCCTCGCCAGGTCGCGAGTCACAAGCCGGGAGGGTTGCCGGGGCTTCGCAGGGCCGGTCCCTCCACCCCTCTGGATGAGCAATATTCAGTTGTCGAATCGGACTCTACCCGCCCACGTGGCGGAAACATCCTTCCGTCTCACACTTTGAGACGCACGATCTCAGCGATAGTCCTCCCCCAGCACGCCCTGGACATATTTGCGCGCCTGGTGGATGCGCGACTTGGCGGTGCCCAGCGGGATGCCGAGCTGGTCGGCCACCTCGTTGTAGTCAAGCTGGACGATGTCGCGCAGGACCAGCGCCTGCGCCAGGTCCGGCTTGTCGGCCTCCAGCGCCTCCATGGCGTCGAGCAGGTCGAGCCGCGAGCCCGCGATTACGCTGACGCGCCGCACGTCGGGCTTCTGCATCGGCAGTTCGTCGGAGCTCTGCTCGGCCGCCCTGCGCTTGAGCGATCGGTACGTGGTCCGCGCGCAGTTGGCCGTCACGATGTGCAGCCAGGTGCTGAACCTGGCCCGTCCCTCGAAGCGCCCGATGTTGCGCGCCACCGCCAGCAGGGTGTCCTGGGAGGCCTCCTCGGCGTCCTGGTGGTAGGGCAGGATGCGGGCGCAATGACGCATCACATCGGGCTCGATCCGCCGCAGCAGCTCACCAAGAGCGCGGTGGTCTCCGGCCGCGGCCGAGCGGGCGAGTTCCTCGGTTAGCTCATCAAGCGCCATGCCTGGGATCCTAGGGTCATAGGGAGCCTTGTTGGCATCCTTCCTTTTCCGATGGGCCGTTCACCACGATGATCAGTGTGGTCCCGTCTGCACCGACCCGCCAGCCGGAAGGAGTCACCTTGAGGTCTCACACCAGCTCGCCGCCCTGCCGGCGGCCCGCGCGGCCGGAGCGGGCGCGGTGAACAACATCCTGGTGGCCTCCAACCGCGGCCCTGTCTCCTTCACCGTCTCCGACGACGGCGAGCTGACCGTGCGCCGCGGCGGGGGCGGCCTGGTGTCGGGATTGTCCGGCGTGGCCAAGGACGACGGAGTCCTGTGGGTCTGTGCGGCGTTGTCCGACGGTGACCGCAGCGCGGTGCGCCTGGCCCCCGGCGGCCGCATCGACCAGGCCGGCTACGACACCGGCCCGCTGCGCATGCTCGACATCCCGCCCGCCACCTTCCACCGCGCCTACAACGCCGTGGCCAACTCCACGCTGTGGTTCGTCAACCACCTGCTCTACGACATCCCCAACGCGCCCGTCTTCGGCACCAAGTTCGGGCGCGAGTGGGAGTCCTACCGCGACTACAACGGCGCGTTCGCGCTGGCCCTGGCCGAGGAGGCCGGCCACGAGGCCAGGGTGATGATCCAGGACTACCACCTCACGCTGACCCCGGCGATGCTCCGGGCCGAGCGGCCCGACCTGCGCATCGCCCACTTCAGCCACACGCCGTGGGCGCCGCCCGAATACTTCTCGCTGCTGCCCGACGAGGTGGCGACGGAGGTCCTGGAAGGCATCCTGGGGGCCGATCACGCCGGGTTCCTCACCGACAGGTGGGCGCAGTCGTTCATGGACTGCTGCGAGGCGCTGCTGGGCGCGGAGGCCGACCGCGTCGGGCGCAGCGTCACCCACGCCGGCAGGACGACCCGCATCGGCGTGCACAGCCTCGGCGTCGACGGCGCCGCCCTGTGGGAGCGGGCCTGCGAGCCCGACGTCGAGTCGCACATGACCGCGCTGAAGGAGCAGGTCGGCGACCGGAAGCTGATCGTCCGCATCGACCGCACCGAGCTGTCGAAGAACATCGTGCGCGGCCTGGTCGCCTACGGCGAGTTCCTCGGCGCCCACCCCGAGTGGCACGGGAAGGTCGTGCACCTGGCCTTCGCCTACCCGAGCCGGCACGACCTGCCCGAATATCGCGAATACACCGCGTCGGTGCAGCGCTGCGCCCAGCAGATCGAGGACGAATACGCCACGGAGGACTGGGACCCCCTCATACTCAACGTCAACGACGACTACCCGCGCTCGCTGGCCGCGTACCGGATGGCCGACGTGCTGCTGGTCAACCCCATCCGCGACGGCATGAACCTGGTGGCCAAGGAGGGCCCCGTGCTCTCGCCCCGGTGCGCGCTGGTGTTGTCGCGTGAGGCGGGCGCGGCGGCCGAGCTGGGGCCCCACGCGCTGCTCGTCAACCCCTACGACGTCAGCGGCACGGCCGCCGCCCTGCACGACGCGCTCGTCATGCCGGAGGAGGAGCGGCGGGCGCGCCGCGACAGGCTGCACGCGGCGGCCACCGCCCTGCCCCCGCCGAAGTGGCTGGCGGCCCAGCTCCACGCCCTGGACTGAGGGCTCAGCTCCAGCGGGCACGCTGGAGCACGCCGGACAGGCCCGGTGTGCTCCACTGGTCGACGACCAGCACCTTGGTCGTCGGCAGAAACCACTCGCGCTGCACGAAACGCGACCTCACCCGGCCGTTCGCGTACGAGACGCAGGCGGCCGCCCACTCGCGGTAGGCGGCCCGGTGGCCCGGCCCGACCTGGCGCAGGCCCTTCTTCCTCGCCGCGCCGAGCGTCTGCCCCCACTTGCTGTTGCGCGGGCAACGCTGCACGTCGGTGGCGGGGTAGAAGGCCGAGGCCCCGGTGTACGGCCTGAAGAGCTCATCGCCCTGCCGGATGGCCTTCGGTCCGAGGATCCAGAAGCTGTCGCACCCTGGAGTGCCGTAGCCGGCCTTGGGCGCGGCGCACTTCCCTGTCACCACGCGGGTCCAGCCGGGCTTGACCCGGTGGACCTTCCAGGCGGCGGGCAGCAGAAGGGTCAGGCCGCCCCTGAGCTTGAGCGGCCGCGTGGAGTCCGCCGCGGCGGGCAGCGGTGCGGCGAGTACGGTGGCCGCGACCGCGGCCGCGACGGCGAGATGGCGCTTCGACATGCGCCGACCATAGAAGCGACCGCTTAAGAACGGCTGAACGCGGCCGCCAGCTCGCCGAGCAGGGCCACGACCCCCTCGGGGCCGTCCACCACGATGTCGGCCCGCTCGGCCAGCGCCGTCACCTCGGCGGAGCCGCTGCACACGGTCACCCCGGGCAGGTTGGACGCCTCGACGGCGTCGAACGCGGTCAGGTCGCCGAGGTCGTCGCCGGCGAACAGGACGGACCTCGCGGCCCGCTCGGACAGGAACAGGCTGAGCGCCTGGCCCTTGTCCATGCCCGGCGGCCGCAGTTCGAGCACGTAGCGGCCGGGCTCGACCACCAGCCCGTGCTTCTCGGCCAGCTTGGCCAGCGGCTCGCGGAGCGTGGCGAGGGTGCCGTCGGGGTCGGGGCTGCGCCGGGTGTGCACGGCCACGGCGCGGCCCTTGTCCTCGACGGTCACGCCCTCGACGCCCAGCGAGTCGAGCAGCAACGGCAGCTCGGCCTCGGTGCGCGGCACGCCGGCGGGGGGCGGGGGCGCGGAGACGCGGCCGTGCTCCCAGCGTTCGAACCCGTAGTGTCCGAGCACGACCAGCCCCGGCACGTCGCTCAGCCCCGGCCCCAGTTCCAGCACGGTGGCCGGTGGCCTGCCGGTCACGATGACCACCGAGAGCACGTGGGCGCCCAGGTCGGCGAGGACCTCGGCCGCCTTCGGGTGGATCACGGCCTCGGCGGGATCGGGCACGATCGGCGACAGCGTGCCGTCGAAGTCGAGCCCGATCACGGCGCCCGCCGGATCGCTCAGAATCGCTTCCATTCCAGGGATGTTCCTCACGCGGCTGCCGTACCCAGCCGGTCAGGGGCGCATGCCAAGCCTTCTGGCCGCGCGGTCACGCTGACGGGTGGAGCGTAACCTGCGCAGCCTCTTGACCAGCATGGGGTCCTGCTCGAGCGCCTCGGGCCTGTCGATCAACTCGCCGAGCAGCTGGTAGTAGCGGGTGGCGGAGAACCCGAAGGTCTCCTTGATGGCCTGCTCCTTCGCGCCCGCGTGGCGCCACCACTGGCGTTCGAAGGCGAGGAGCTCATGATCGCGTTGTGAGAGTGGTTGCCGGCCGGACGGCTCCTGGGCAGCATTGTCACCGCTGAGCGGTGCTCCCATGGTGTCCTCCTCGGAAGGGGCGTGTGACGGTCACGTCGCACGCACACGGCCCGTGGCCATCGTAATGTGCGGCGCGCTGCTGTTCATGGCGGTTCGACAGACGTACAGTCACGAGATGTGACCTCAGTAATCACCCTGCTCACGGACTACGGGCTCGAGGACGGCTACGTGGCGGCCTGCCATGGCGTGATCGCCGGGATCGCCCCCGAGGCCAGGGTGATCGACGTGTGCCATCTGATCCCGGCGGGCGACGTACGGCGCGGCGCGGCCGTGCTCGCCCAGACCATCCCCTACCTGCCCGCGGGCGTCCACATCGCCGCGGTCGACCCGGGGGCGGGCGCGTCCAGGCGCGCGGTGGCCGTGGAGGCGGGCGGCCGGGTGTTCATCGGGCCCGACAACGGGCTGTTGTCTTGGGCCGTGCACGCCGTCGGCGGCGCTCGGACGGCCCACGAGATCAGCAACGAGGAGCACTTCCTGCGGCCGGTCTCGCCCACCTTCCCGGGGCGCGACGTGTTCGCGCCGGTCGCCGCCAAGGTCCACGGCGGGCTGAGCACGGCGGAGCTGGGGCCGCAGATCCCGGTCGACAGGCTGGTCTCGCTGCCGGAGCCGACCTCCCAGCTGCGTGAGGGCTCGGTCGAGGGCGAGGTCGTCTCGGTCGACCGCTACGGCAACACGCAGTTGTCGATCGCGGCGCGCGACCTGCAGGCGCTGGGCGTGCGGGTGGGCGACACGCTGGGGGTGCGGCTGGGGCGGCGGCAGCTCTCGCTGCCCTACCGGGAGACGTTCTCGGCGGTGCCGCCGGGTGAGCTGGTGGCGTTCGCGGACTCGGCGGGGCTGGTCGCGATCGCGGTGAACTGCGGGGACGCGGCGCAGCGGCTGGGGCTTCCGCCCGGCGCCCATGTCCGACTTTCTCCTCTTTCTTAGGGGCGAAAGCCACAGAACGGAATTACTCCGCGTATCGGTCTGTTTACTGAAGCGTCGGGTTGGCTCGGCGGTCGCGTGTCAGAATGCGGGTCAAACGTCCCCTCCCCCTCCCTTTGAGGTCGACGTGTACCAGCTTCCTGTTGTCCTGCTGTCGATGGTGTCCACGCTCCTTCCCGCCCCCGAGCCTCCCGTGCCCGACCACCATCCGGTGACCAGGGTCTTCCCCTTCGCCGTGCCGGGCGTCAGCCCGTCGGGGGCGCGGGTCACGTACGTGCTGGCCGGGGTCGCGCCCGAGGCCACGTGCCCGGCCGCGTTCCAGCCCTCGGCCGTGGGGCCCGGTTGCCGCACGGCCTTACGCGCGACGTACGCCGACAGCACCGGCACCTACGTCGCCACCGTGGGCATCGCCGTGCTCGACGGCCCGCAGCTCACCCCCTTCAGCGCCGGGCGGCCGGCGACCGTGCGGCCCGTGGCCTTCCCCGGAGGCCCGGCCGAGCGGTTCGGCGACCGCCAGTACGTCACCGGGGTGGTCCTGCGGCCCGGCGGGCGCTACGTGGTGGCGGCCGCCGCGGGCTACGCCGACGGGCGGGCGTACCAGCCGGGTGACGCGGTCGAGCCGCGGCTGGGCGCCGCCGCGGACCAGCTCGTCACGGCGCTGCACCGGGCGCTGACCCGATGAGCAGGCTCCTCGTGCCGGCCCTGGTGACAGCGCTGGCAGTGGGCACGGTGCTGGGCGCCGCCGCGCCGAGCGCCTCCGACGACGTCGGCCGGGTCGCGCGGGCCGGGCAGTGGCAGCTCGGCGCGTTGCGGCTGCCCCAGGCCTGGCGTACGAGCAAGGGCGCCGGCGTCGTCGTGGCCGTGCTCGACACGGGCGTCAACGCCCGCCACCCCGACCTGGCGGGCGCCGTGATCCAGGGGCCCGACCTGACCGGCGTGGACGCGAGCCCCCACCGGTGGGGACGCCACGGCACCGCCATGGCCAGCCTGATCGCCGGCCGCGGGCACGGCGACGAGCACGAGGGCGGCGTGCTCGGAGTGGCGCCGAAGGCCAAGGTGCTGTCCGTCAGGGTCACGCTGGACAACGGCGACCCACAGCGCGAGAAGCAACGTCACGGCGGGCGCAACGCGCTGGCCAGGGGCATCCGCTACGCGGCCGACCACGGCGCCGCGGTGATCAGCATGTCGCTCGGCGGCGGCAGCGGCTCATGGGAGGGCTCGGCCCCGGAGGAGGAGGCCGTCCAGTACGCGATCTCCAGGGGCGCCGTGCTCGTGGCCTCGTCGGGCAACGACGGCGCCTCCGGCAACAGGAAGAACTTCCCCGCCGCCTACCCCGGCGTGATCGCCGTCGGCGCCGTGAACCGGGGGCTCGCGGTGGCCGGGTTCTCCAACCGGCAGGACTACGTCTCCGTGGTCGCGCCGGGCACGGAGATCGTGACGGCCGACGAACGCGGCTCGTACGTGATCGGCGACGGCACCAGCTCGGCGGCGGCCCTGGTGGCGGGCGTCGCGGCCCTCGTCAGGTCGGCGCACCCGAGCCTGTCCCCCTACCACGTGCGGCGGGCCATCGAGCTCGGCACGAGGAAGCGGCCGGCCGACGGCCACAGCCGCGCCTACGGGCACGGGGTGGTCGACGCGGTGCGGGCGCTGCGGGCCGCCGCCCGGCTGGACATGCCCACGTCGGGGGCGGCGGCGCCGGAGCGGTACTTCTGCGGGGCGTCGCCGCCCTCCAGGGGGCCGGTCGTGGCGGGCATGGTGGTGCTGGTGGCGGCGATGTCGGCGCGGGTGCTGGTCACGCAGCGGCGGCGGCGGAGGGGTGTAACCTAGCAAGCGCTTGTGTGATACTCCGGCTATGACGTTTGCCATCGACGGCTGGTTCGCCATCGACCACGACGGCGTCCGCCTCATCGGCACCCGGTGCGCCGGCTGCGGCACGATCTGCTTCCCGCCGCGGCACGGCCTCTGCCCCGACCCTCGCTGCGGCGGCACCGACCTGCGGGAGCTCAGGCTGCCGGGACGCGGGCGGGTCTGGTCGTACACGAACGCCTGTTACCCGCCGCCTCCGCCGTACGTGGCGGCGGAGCCGTACGAGCCGGTGACCCTGGCCGCGGTCGAGCTGGAGGAGGCCGGGATCGTCGTGCTCGGCCAGGTCGAGGGCCTGACGGTGGAGGACCTGGAGGTCGGCATGGAACTGGAGCTCACCTCGGGCCCCCTGGCCGACGGGCCGCAGGTGTGGATGTGGCGGCGGGCGTCATGAGCGTCGTGGTGCTGGGCACGGGCATGCACCCCTGGGGCAAGTGGGGCCGGCCCTTCGTCGAGTACGGCGTCGCGGCCGCCCGCGCGGCCCTCGGCGACGCCGGCGTCGCCTGGACCGACGTGGACTTCCTCGTCGGCGCGGACACCATCAGGAACGGCTACCCCGGCTTCGTCGCCGGCGCCACCTACGCCCAGGCGCTCGGCTGGTCGGGCGCCAGGATCGCCTCCTGCTACGCCGCCTGCGCCTCCGGCGCCCAGGCCGTCGACATCGCGCGCACCCGCATCCTGGCGGGCCTGTGCGAGGTCGCCCTGGTCGTGGGCGCGGACTCCACCCCCAAGGGTTTCTTCACCCCGGTGGGCGGCGACCGGCCCGGCGACCCCGACTGGCTGCGCTTCCGCCTCCTCGGCGCCACCAACCCCGCGTACTTCGGCCTCTACGCGCGCAGGCGCATGGCCGTGCACGGCTCGACCCCGGCCGACTTCGCCGCCGTCAAGGTCAAGAACGCGCGGGCCGGCTCGCTCAATCCCATGGCCCGCTACCGCAGACCCGTCACCGTGGACGAGGTGCTGGCCTCCCCCATGGTCGCCGACCCCCTGCGGCTGATGGACATCTGCGCCACCTCCGACGGGGGCGCCGCCGTGGTGCTCGCCTCCGAGGAGTACGCCCGCCGCCGCGGCGCGACCCCTTTCGTGCGCCTGGCCGCAGTCTCCACCGTCACCCCGTCCTTCCCCAGCACCGTCCTCGAACTGCCGAACTTCGCCACCGACTCCTGGGCCGCCGCTCCGCCGCCCGAGAAGCCGTTCAGGGCTGCGATCGCGTACGCGGCCTACGAGGAGGCCGGGGTGGGCCCCGAGGACGTCTCCCTGGCGGAGGTGTACGACCTGTCGACGGCGCTGGAGCTCGACTGGATGGAGGACACCGGCCTGTGCCCGCCGGGAGAGGCCGACAAGCTGCTGCGCGACGGCGAGACGGCCCTCGGCGGCCGCATCCCGGTCAACCCGTCGGGCGGGCTGGCCTCGTTCGGCGAGGCGATCCCCGCCCAGGCCATCGCCCAGCTCTGCGAGCTCGTCACCCAGCTGCGCGGGCGCGCGGGCCGGCGTCAGGTCCCGGACCCCCGGGTCGGCCTCGCCGTCAACCAGGGCCTGTTCGGCCACGGCTCCGCCCTGGTCGCCACCCTCTGAACGTGCGCAAGCCCCCCGAGCCGGGCTCGGAGGGCTTGCGCACGTGCGGCCGGTTCAGCCGACGTGGACCACGTCGTGCGTCTCGGCGAAGTGGCAGGCGCTCTCGTGCGCCGTGCCGGGCCGGATCTGCAACAACGGCTCCTCCTCGGCGCAGATCTCCTGCGCCTTCCAGCACCGCGTACGGAACCGGCATCCCGACGGCGGGTTGGCCGGCGAGGGCGGGTCACCCTGGAGGATGATGCGCTCGCGCTGCTCCCGCCCCTCGGGGTCGGGCACCGGCACCGCCGACAGCAGCGCCTGCGTGTACGGGTGCGCCGGCCGGTCGTAGATCTCGGTGTCCTTGCCGAGCTCCACGAACTTGCCGAGGTACATCACCCCGACCCGGTCGGAGATGTGGCGCACCACCGACAGGTCGTGGGCGATGAAGATGTAGGCCAGGTCGAACTCGTTCTGCAGCCGCTCCAGCAGGTTGATGACCTGCGCCTGGATCGACACGTCGAGCGCCGACACCGGCTCGTCGCAGACGATGATCTCCGGCTGCAGCGCCAGCCCGCGGGCGATGCCGATGCGCTGCCGCTGACCGCCGGAGAACTGGTGCGGGTAGCGGTTGATGTGGTCGGGGTTGAGGCCCACGACCTCCAGCAGCTCCTGCACCTTCTTGCGGCGGTCGCCCTTGGGCGCCACCTCGGTGTGGATCTCGTACGGCTCGCCGATGATGTCGCCGACGGTCATCCGGGGGTTCAGCGAGGTGTAGGGGTCCTGCATCACCATCTGGATGTTGCGCCGCATCCGCTTGAGCTCGGCGCCCTTGGCGTGTGCGATGTCCCGGCCGTTGATCTTGACCGAGCCCGACGTGGGCCGCTCCAGCGCCATGAGCACCTTGGCGAGCGTGGACTTGCCACAGCCCGACTCGCCGACGATGCCCAGCGTCTCACCCTTGTGCAGGTCGAACGAGACGCCGTCGACCGCCTTGATGGCGCCGATCTGCCTCTTGATCACGATGCCCTGGGTGAGCGGGAAGTGCTTGACCAGGTCGCGCACCTCGAGGATGCGCTCACTGGTGCTCGCCATCGAGGACCTCCCTCCAGTAGTGGCAGGCGCTGTTCCGCGTGCCACTGACGTCGTGGAGCGGTGGCGCGTCGGTCACGCAGTTGTCCTGCCGGTACGGGCACCGGGGGTGGAAGGCGCAGCCCGTCGGCAGGTCGAGCAGGTTGGGCGGCAGGCCCTTGATCGCGTACAGCTCGTGGCCCTTGAGGTCGACCCGGGGGATCGACTCCAGCAGCCCCTTCGTGTACGGGTGCGCGGGCCCCTTGTAGATGTCATGCACGGGGGCGTTCTCCACGATGCGCCCCGCGTACATGACGGCGATCTTGTCGGCCACGTCGGCGACCACGCCCAGGTCGTGCGTGATCAGGATGAGACCCATCTGGCTCTCGCGCTGCAGCTCGGCCAGCAGCTCCATGATCTGCGCCTGGACGGTCACGTCGAGCGCCGTGGTCGGCTCGTCCGCGATCAGCACCTCGGGGTCCAGCGCGATCGACATGGCGATCATGATGCGCTGCCGCATGCCCCCGGAGAACTGGTGCGGATAGTCGTGGACCCGCTGCCTGGCGGCCGGGATGCGTACGCGGTCCATCAGCTCGACGGCCTTCTTCAGCCCGTCGGCCTTCGACATGCCGCGGTGCACCCGGAACATCTCGCTGATCTGCCAGCCCACGGTGAACACCGGGTTGAGCGCGGAGAGCGCGTCCTGGAAGATCATCGCGATCCGCTGGCCGCGCACCTGCGTGCGGGCCTCTTCCGACAGCTTGAGCAGGTCGGTGCCCTTGAAGCGGATCTCCCCCTTGGGGATCACCGCGGGCGGCATGTCGAGAATGCCCATGATCGCCTGCGCGGTCACGGACTTGCCGGAACCCGACTCGCCCAGCACCGCGAGGGTCTCGCCGGCGCCGACGGTGTAGCTCACCCCGTTGACCGCGCGTACGACCCCGGCACGGGTCTGGAACTCCACGTGCAGGTTGTCGACCGCGAGCAGTGGGTGGTCGCCCGGCGCCCCTCCTTCGGAGAGCCCAGGCAGCACGTCCGCTGACGTCTTCTTCACGTGATCCCCCCTTCTACCTGAGCTTCGGGTCGAGCGCGTCGCGCACCGCGTCGCCCATCATGATGAACGCGAGCACGGTGACGCACAGGAACGCGGCGGGGAACACCAGCGGCAGCGGTGCCTCCAGGAACCGGTTGCGCGCGTCGGCGATCATCAGCCCCCACGAGATGTCCGGGGACAACACGCCGACTCCCAGGAACGACAGCGCGGCCTCGGCGGCGATGAAGCCGCCCAGGTTGATCGTGGCCACGACGATGACCGGCGCGAGCGAGTTGGGCAGCAGGTGGCGGAACATGATCCGGCCCGCTCCCGCGCCCAGCGCCCTGGCCGCCACCACGAAGTCCTGGCTCTTCGCGGTGATCACCGCCGCTCTCATGATGCGGTACGTCATCGGCCAGCCGAGCACACCGAGCGCGAGGATGACCAGCAGGATGCTGTTGGCCTTGCCGCGGAAGGTGGCCGCGATCAGCAGCGCGCCGAGGATCGCGGGGATGGCGAAGAAGATCTCCGTGAACCGCGAGGACACCGCGTCGACGGCGCCGCCCCGGTAGCCGGCGACGATGCCGAGCAGGCTGCCGATCAACGTGGTGACGATCGTGGTGAACACGCCGATGATGATCGAGTTGCGGGCGCCGTAGATCGTCCGCGAGTAGAGGTCGCAGCCCAGGTTGTCCCTGCCGAACAGGTGGCCGGGGCTCGGCCCCTGACGCGCCGTCGACAGGTCGCAGCTCCTGGCGTTGAACGGGTCGATCGAGGTGAACAACGACGGCCAGAACGACATGACCAGCAGGATGAAGATGATGATCACCGAGATGATGAACATCGGCCGGCGCCTGAGGTCGTACCAGGCGTCGGTCCACAGGCTGGCGGGCTTGCCGTCCTTGGCCTTCTTGCCCCTGCGCTTCGGCGCCTGACCAGGCTCCGTGACCAAGGTCTGCGTATCCGGGAGCCCGGTCCCGGCCGGGACCGGCGGGGTTTGGTTACTCATAGCGGATCCTCGGGTCGAGCAGGGCGTACAACATGTCGACGACCAGGTTGGCCAGGATGTAGATCAGCACCAGGATGGTGACGATGCCCACGACCACCGGTTGCTCCCGCAAGTAAACCGACTGGAAGAGCTGATTTCCAATTCCCTGCAGGTTGAAGATCGTCTCGGTGATGACCGCGCCGCCCATCAGGTTGCCGAGGTCGGCGCCCAGGAAGGTGACCAGCGGGATCAGCGCGTTGCGCAACCCGTGCCTGCCGATGACGCGGCGTCTCGACAGGCCCTTCGCCGTGGCCGTGCGGATGTAGTCGGCCCGCAGGGTCTCGGCGAGGCTGGTCCTGGTGAGCCTGGTCAGATAGGCGATGGACGTGCCCGCCAGCACGAAGCCGGGCAACAGATAGCTGCGCCAGCCCGCGAACGTGCCGGCGACGGGGAAGATGTCCGCGCCCGTCCACTGTTTGAGTTTCACGCCGAGCAGCAGCTGCAGCACGAACCCCGTCACCAGCGTGGGGACGGAGATGAACAGCAGCGTCGAGGCGAGGATCATGGTGTCGGTGGCCTTGCCCCGGCGCAGCGCGGCCCACAGGCCGAGCCCGACGCCGATGACGGCCTCCATGACCAGCGCGGTCAGTGCGAGGTTCAGGGTGACCTGAAACTTGCCCGCCATGATCTGGGACACCGGCACGTCGGCGAAGTTGACGCCGAAGTCGCCGCGGAAAAGCACGCCGCTGATGTAGTACCAGTACTGCAGCAGCAGCGGATCATTCAGGTGATATTGCTCGCGCAGGACCTCGGCGATCGCGGGGTCGGGGCGCTTGTCCCCGAACAAGGCCGCGATGGGATCACCGGGCAGTGCGAAGACGATACAGAAGATCAGCAGCGTGGCGCCGAACAGGACGGGAATCGCCTGGATCAAGCGCCTGATGACATAACGGCCCATTCAAGCCCTCCGGTACACACCTGGAGGCAGCCCTCGGAGTCCGTGAGTTCCCGGCTCGAGCGACTGCCTCCAAGTTCAGCCCTCCGACGGGTGGACGGCGCGGCCGTCCACCCCGGCGAACGACGTCAGGCCTTCTCGACGTCTGCCCAGTCGATCTGGTTGAGCAGGTTGAGCTTGACGTTCTTCACCTTAGTGGAGTGTCCGAAGTTGCTCCGGTAGAAGTAGACCGGGATGTACGGGAGCTCCTTGATCAGAATGTCGTCGGCCTGCTGGTAGAACTTCAGGCCCTCGGCGGCGTCGGTCGCCTGGTCGCCCTTCTTCAGCAGCTCGTCGAACTCCTTGTTCGAGTAGCCGCCGTAGTTGGAGCCGGACGCGATGGCCCCGGTGCCGAAGATCGGGGTCAGGTAGTTCTCGGCCGCCGGGTAGTCGATCGCCCAGCCCATCCGGAACAGACCCTTGTACTCCTTGCTGTCCAGCGCGTCCAGGATGCCCTGGAACTTCTCGAACGGCTTGGGCGTGACCTCGATGCCCAGGTTGGCGCGGAGGTTGTTGGCGACCGCCTCGATCCACTCCTTGTGGCCGCCGTCCGCGTTGTAGCCGATCTCGATGTTCTTCGGGCCGCCCGCTTCGTCGTACAGCTTCTTGGCCTCGGCCGGGTTGTACGTGCACGCGTCGCAGGCGCCCTGGCGGTAGCCGGGGATGGCCGGGTTGATGAAGTCGTCGGCGGGCGCGCGGGTGCCGGAGAAGACCGTCTCGGCGATGGTCTTCCTGTCGATGGCCAGCGAGATGGCCCGGCGGACCTGCACGTCCTTGAAGTCGGGGTTGTACTTCAGCGGAACGCCGATGTAGCCGATGGAGGCGTCGGGCTCGTCGAAGTAGCGGTCACCGAGCGCGGCCTTGGCGCTGGCGATCGCGGAGGGAGGCAGCGAGTCGTCGACGTCGAGGTTCTCGGCCTGGAGGTCGTTGTACGCGGTCTCGGCGCTGGTGTAGACCTTGAACTGGAGCTTCGTCCAGTTCGAGGGCTTCTTGCCGGGATACTTGTCGTAGACCGACGCCTCGATGGTCGCGTCGGTGCCCTTCTTGTAGGGCTTGTCCAGCTTGAACAGGCCCTGACCGATCGGCTGCTCGCCGTAGGCCTGGGTCACCTTGCCGTCGGGGCCGAGGGCCGACTCGGGCATCGGGTAGAAGGCGGTGTAGCCCAGCATGGTCTTGAACTGCGAGAACGGCGCCGCGAGCGTGACCTCGAGCGTGAGGTCGTCGACGACCTTGAGACCCTTCATCTCCTTGGCCGACGGCTTCTTGCCCTCACCCGGGTGGACGTCGTCGTAGCCGTCGATGCGGCCGAAGAAGTAGGACGCGCTCATGGCGTTGTCCTGCAGCGCCGCATAGTTCCACGCGCGCGCGTAGTCGGCGGCCGTCACGGCGGTGCCGTCGTGCCACGTGTAGCCGGACTTCAGCTTGATCGTCCAGACCTTGCTGTCCTCCGTCGTGATCGACTCGGCGGCCTCCTCGACTGGCTGCTTGTTCTCGTCATAGCCGACGAGCGGAGAGAAAAGCGCGGCGAGAACCTCGGAGCCTTCGGTCTCGGTGGTGTTCTGCGGAACCAGGAGCTCCTGAGGCTCTCCGATTTCCATGCGGACCGGCGTGGTGTCCCCGCCGCCCGCGGCAGTGCCACCGCTGTCCGAGGCACCGCCGCCACACGCGGCAACCGCGAGGGCGAGCAGCGCGGTACCGGCGACGATCTGTGCGCCCTTAGTAACACGCATGGTGAAAGAAATCCTCCCTCTACAGGTGGGCGTAAGCGCTGAGCTGCGGTGATCGTGAGCAGCCTGACGGGGGGTTCCTGGTTTCCCCCCGGGTTTGGCTGACATGGTCAAACCAGCCGACGCCCTGCCAGTCGATCGCGACTATCCCTCACTACTTGCCACCAGGACGTCTCTGGCGCGTTGCAGTTCGGTCACACGTACGCCTATCCACCGTCACAGACAATTAGCCCTATCGGTATGAGACCGTACAGAACACCCCAAGAAGGCTCTGTATGGACGTGAACAGTCGATGAAAGTTACCCCCTACATGACGGTGCTCGTGCCCTTGCCGCCGCGCCCCGCCCGGCTGGGTTACGGTTGAGCAGGTCTTGACGACGCCTTGGAACCCAGCGTCCCGAGACTCCGTCCAACTGACTGTCGCCGACCCGCGCGACAGGCACTCCACCGACCGGGATCCAATAGAGTCCTTGCCATGAGCCAGCCGGAATCCGCTGTCGCGGACGCCCAGGCGGGCGGCCGAAGCGGGCAGGAGCCGCTGGCCAAGCTCGCCAAGCGATACGGGCTTCGCCGTGCCATCGCGCGGCCGAGGTTCCCCGTCTACCTGCGCCAGTTGTGGCAGCGCCGCCACTTCATCCTGACATACGCGACCTCGCGCAACGTCTCGAAATACTCGAGTTCGGCGCTCGGCCAGCTGTGGCAGGTGCTGACTCCGCTGCTCAACGCCGGCATCTACTACGTGATGTTCGGCGTGGTCCTCGGCGGCAGAGACGGCATCGAGAACTATCCGGCGTTCCTGCTGACCGGGATGTTCATCTTCACCTACACGCAGCGCACCGTCACCGCCGGCGCCAAGTCGATCTCCGGCAACCTGTCGATGATCCGGGCCCTGCACTTCCCCAGGGCCTCGCTGCCGCTCGCCTACACGATCCAGGAGCTCCAGCAACTCGCCATCTCCATGGGCGTGCTCCTCACCATCGTGTGGGCGACCGGCGAGTGGCCGACGCTCTACTGGCTGATGATCCCGGTGGTGCTGCTGCTCCAGACGATGTTCAACGTCGGGATGGGCCTGGTGGTCGCCCGGCTCGGCGCGCAGATGCGCGACCTCAACCAGTTGCTGCCGTTCATCTCCCGCACCTGGCTCTACGCCTCGGGGGTGTTCTTCTCGATCCAGGACAAGGTCGTCGGGAAGGCCGGGCTGCCGCAGTGGGTGGCGGACGCGATGTACCTCAACCCCGCCGCCTCCTACATCGAGTGGATGCGCGAGATCCTCATCGGGACCCACAACCCGGGCTACGGCCACCACCCCCCGGCGACGGTGGTGCTGTCTTGCGTATTCTGGGCGGTGTTCGCACTCGGCTTCGGCTTCTGGTACTTCTGGCGGTCCGAGGAGAGGTACGGGCGTGGCTGAACTGACCAAGGAGCTGTCACAGGTGAAGGGCGAGAAGCCCGCCGTCCCGGGCAAGGATGTCAGGGTGCATCCCAACCCGGAGCCCTCGGGCAAGCGACCTCTTGACGTCCCCACGGGCACTCCGACCGTCATCGTCGACGACCTCCACATCGTCTACCGCGTCTACGGCGCGGCCTCGGAGTCCGAGAAGGGCAACGCGGTCAACGCCCTCACGCGCCTTCTGAAGCGCCAGGGACGCCCGCAGATGAAAGAGGTCCACGCGGTCAAAGGCGTGACGTTCGTGGCCTATCACGGCGACGCCATCGGCGTCGTGGGGCGCAACGGCTCGGGCAAGTCCACGCTGCTGCGGGCGATCGCCGGTCTGCTGCCGCCGCACAAAGGCGCCGTCTACACCGACGGCCAGCCGTCACTGCTCGGCGTCAACGCGGCTCTCATGCGCGAGTTGACCGGCGAGCGCAACATCGTCCTCGGCTGCTACGCCATGGGCATGACGCCCGCCGAGGTGCGCGAGAACTACCAGGAGATCGTCGACTTCTCCGGCATCAACGAGTTCATCCAGTTGCCCATGTCCACCTACTCCTCCGGCATGGGCGCCCGCCTGCGCTTCGCCATCTCCTCCGCCAAGACCCACGACGTGCTGCTCATCGACGAGGCCCTGGCGACCGGCGACCGCGAATTCCGCAAGAAGAGCCAGGAGCGCATCCGCAAGATCCGCGAGTCGGCCGGCACCGTCTTCCTCGTCGCCCACGACCACAAGGTCATCGAGGAGACCTGCAACCGCGTCATCTGGCTGCACAAGGGCAAGATCAAGATGGACGGCGACCCCAAAGAGGTCATCGCCGCCTACAACAAGGGCTGATCCCCCGCCCACCGACCCCGTCGCCGGTGCGGCGCCTTTCGTCATGCCCGAAATCGACCGTGTGTGCGGAAACTCGCGCGACGCGAGGGGCTAATGACTGACAGCGAGCCTGCCGTTCCGATAGAATTCGAACGCAGATTCGAGCTGGGGAACGGCGATGGAGTGGGAGCGCGCGATGGGGGAGCTTTCGGCCGCTATTGACCACCTGGCCACCGAAGACGTGTCCGAGATCCCGCGGATGCAGCTCGCCGAGCAGCTGCTGGAGCTCCACTGGCAGATGGCCAGGCTCCAGGCGCAGATAGCCCGCCGCACCGGCGTGCGCCTCCCCTGACCCCGCGACACGCCGTCCGAACAACCCGAACGTCCCAATGACGTCACGCACCCGCCTGCCGTTCACGTCACGCACCCGGCCTGCCGATCAGGTCACGCGCTCGCCTGCCGTGCGCTCGATGCCCGACGACTCACCCACGTCCGTTCACGTGGCCATGCTCAAGGGGGCTCGTGCGGGCCGGCACGTCCGGCCTTCGAGGGCCCACTGTGCGCGCGTCTCGGCGGCCCGCCCCGTGCGGGTCAGAGTGCGTCTTCCTGGAGGCCCCCGGCCGCGTGCGGGGGGGTGGGGGGACGTTGGCGGTGCCGTAAAAGGGGAAAAAGCATGCCGCCGACCCCGGGGCGGGGTCGGCGGCGGGCGGGCTCGTGCGGCGCCGCCGCCCTGCAGTGGCGGCGCGGTGCGCGAGCTCGCCACGGGCTCGGGGCGCGTCCGCCCTGGCCCGTCATGAGACCACCCGCGTGCGCGGCCCGTACGAACGACGCCTCGCCACGCCCGGCCGCTCCTGGAAACGCCCGGCACCTGCGAGCGCTCCAAGTCCAGCGGACCCGGACCACCCGGCACCTGCGAGCGAACCACGCCCAGCGGACCCGGACCACCCGGCAAGTGCGAGCGAACCACGCCCGACCGGTCCGGAGCGCCCGGCACCTGCGAGCACCCCATACCAGACAGACCCGGAACACCCTGCGGGCACTCCACACCCGGCGGACCAGGAACACCTGCGAGCACTCCACACCAGACAGACCCGGAACACCCTGCGGGCACTCCACGCCCGAACGGCGCGGGAACACCCGGCACCTGCGTGAGAAGCCACCGCCGGAGCGCTCGGCACCTGTGAGCGCCCCATGTGGTCCGGCAGGTCGGTGCGGCGTCCCGGCTGCGGTGAGACACCGTTGCGTGGACGGCGATGTCCCCGCCGGAGGTCGTTTCGCTCCGGCCGCGGGACGGCGTACGGGTCACCGGCACGACACGGTTCCCGGCGTCGGCACCTGTGACGCCCGTGAACCCTCATGCCGGCCCTCGGCGAGCCACGCTCGCCGGCGCCTCCGTCGTGGCTAGTCGCGGTCCCAGGACTGCCGGACCGAGCTGGTCAGCGCGCTGGTGGACCACCCCAGAGCGGTCACCACGTCGCGGTAGGACGCGGCGGCCTTGGTGCCGCTGCTCTCGACGGCTCCGGCGGCCTCCTCGACGAGGGGGGCGGCCCCGTCCAGCGTGGCGGCCTGCGTGAGGCCGGTCAGCGCCTCGGCGACGGGAGCCGCCTCGGCGGGCGCAACCTTGCCGACGACCGTGGACAGCCGTCCGCCGGGGATGCCCGGCAGCGCGTTCTTGGCCGCCTGCGTCAGGCCGGCCATGGAGGCCTCGGCCGACAGGGACTCGATACCCTTGACGGGTGCGCCGCCGCCGGCCGGCACCTTGCCCAGCGTGCTGCCGAAGGACGACTCGGCCAGGCCCGCCATGGCGGCGACGACGCCGTGCACGCCCGCGGACTGGGTGGCGACCTCGCTGCGGCCCTGGTTGAACGTCTTGACCGACGGCGTCGCGGTCTCCGCCATGCGCGCCGCGCCCGACAGCAGGGGCAGCGACGACGTCACGCTGCCGCGGCCGTTGCCGAGCGGGGAGAATCCGCCGACGATCGGCGACAGCTCGGTCAGCGGGTCGCCGCCCTTGACGACGTCCTCGGCCGAGTTGGCCGTGCCCATGGTCCGCCGCTGGTTGTCGGCCCTCCTCCGGGCCTCGGCCAGGGCGTCCTTCTCGGCCTCTGTCAGGGCCACCGGCTGGGCCGTGGCGCCGAACAGCGCACGCACCAGGCCGGTGGCGACGCCGCCGTCGAGGACCCCGCCCAGCGGGCTCGTCGCGGTGGTGGTGCCGACGCCCCGGCTGTCCAGGGCTTCCGCTTGGACCGGCCCGGCCAAAGCCGCCGCCAAGCCAAATGTTGTGACGGCTACAGCCGCCTTGACTACTCGATTCATGATTGCCTTCCCGGCTCGTGATCGATCGCTCTCGAATGCGATGGAAATGCGAATCGATAACCCCCGAATGCCGTGGCGTACGCGCTATGGGCACCACATCGGGCGTGCCGTCACGGCTGAGCTACGCCAGCAGTTCTATCACTCGCTGTGACCGGCCGCAGGCTCATGAATGCCCATGTGGAAGGGGTTTGCAGCTCGGTTACCGAGTGAGGGGGGAGCGTTGAGCGGGAAGACAAAACGGGAAATAGGAGGGCCTTGTTTCTGATAGTGCACGCCCATGCGCGAGGCCTCACTATCACCACCCTCCGGCCCGTGAACAATGGGTCGCGAATACAAATGTCACGGGCCGGGGTGTAATTTTCCTGTCGCGTTGGACGACGGTCGCACCGGACGCGCGCGACCGTCAGGCGGGCAGCAGGGCTTCGTCCTGCTCGAACGGAAAACGGTCGGCGAAGGCTGGGCGGAGGTCGCTCAGCCACACCGCGGCCGGGTCGTAGCGCGCGAAGAACGGCCGCCCCACGAGTGAGGGGTCGCGCGCCTGGATGAGGTGGAGCATGAAGACCTTCTCCCCGGCGATCTCCGTGACGCCGTCGACGCACACCTTGCCCGGCGTGGCCGACATGGACGGACCGCGGACCGTGCGGCAGAGCCCCGAGACGGAGGCGTAGGCGTCCCGGAAGATCTCGTACGCACGGGCCAGCGGCACCGCGAAGTAGTCCTGAGGACCGGTGTCGCGCTCGACGAACATGTAGTAGGGAATCAGCCCCATCCTGAGCTGACGCCGCCACATGCCCGCCCACACGGCCGGGTCGTCGTTGATGGACCTGATCAGCGGCGCCTGGGTGCGGATCGTGGCGCCGCTGCCCAGGATGCGCTTGACCGCCGACTCCACCAGCGGCGACTCCAGCTCGCGCGGGTGCGAGAAGTGCGCCATGAACGCGAGGTTCTTGCCCGCGTTCGTGACCTCCTCGAACAGGCCGAGCGTGGCGTCGGCGTCGGGGTCGGTGGTGAAGCGCTGCGGCCAGTAGGCCAGCGCCTTGGTGCCGATGCGGATGGACTCGAGCTGCTCCAGCTCCAGGAGCGGCTCGATGTATCGCCGGATGACGGGCTCGCCCATGATCATGGCGTCGCCGCCGGTGATCAGGACGCTGGTGACCTCGGGATGGCTGCGGATGTAGCTCACCATCTGGCCGATGTCGTCAGAGGCGAACTTGAGGTCCGCGTCACCGACGAACTGCGCCCACCTGAAGCAGTAGGTGCAGTAGGCGTGACAGGTCTGCCCCTGCTTGGGGAAGACCAGCACAGTCTCGGGATATTTGTGCTGCACGCCAGGTACGGGCTCGTCGTCGATCTTCGGGACGTTGAGCTCTTTCTGGCCTGCGGGATGCGGGTTGAGCTGTGCGCGGACCCGGTTGGCCTCGGCCTGGATCTCGGCATTGGGCGCCTCGGCCTTGAGCAGGTCGGCGAGCCGTGCGACGTCTTCGACGGGCAGCATGTCCTCCTGCGGGAAGACGAGCCGGTATATCGGGTCGTCGGGCGCGGCCGACCAATCTATGAGCTCCTCGACGACGTAGGCGTTCGTCCGGAACGGCAGCACCGTGGCGACGGCGCGGACCTTCAGCCGCTCCTCGTCGCCGAGCCCCGCACGCCGCAGAAGCTCGTCGAGATGCTTGGACGTGTACGCCTTGAAGCGTCGGGTGCCCGCCTGGTTCAAGATCACTAGGCCTGTCCCATCTTTTTTGTTCGATCTGATGTAAACCTCACGACCTTGTCGCGCGTCTACGGTTCTTAATACCCGGACGCTCCCAGCCGCGTCACCGGTTCCACCAGGCTCCAAGTTTCTCTGCAGGTTTGCCGACACTCGCGACATATCGCGAATGGGCCTACACTCGTGTGCGTGACCGACGATCCGGACCTCCGCGCTTCCGACGCCGACCGCGACCGCGTGGCCGCCGTGCTCTCGGAGGCACTCGCCGCGGGCAGACTCACCAGTGTGGAGCACGCCGACCGGCTCGACCTCGCCTACACCGCCAAGACGGTCGGTGAGCTCGTCCCCATCACCAAGGACCTGCCCCAGGTGTCCGCAGCAAACGTGCCCACCACCATCGAACAGCAGGTCATCGACTCGAAGTTCAGCAAAGTCATACGCAAGGGCCGCTGGATCGCCTCCAGGAACACCCGGCTGTCCGCGCGGTTCGGCGCCCTGATCATCGACCTGTCCGACGCCGTGCTGCCCGGCCGCGAGATCACTATCGAGACCAACGCCTGGTTCAGCAAGCTGATCGTGCGCGTCCCCGAGAACGCCCACGTGATCGACGAGGGCAGCTCCGTGTTCGGCAAACGCAACGTGAGCGGCGGCTCCGAGGCCGACGGTCCGCTGATCCGCGTCACGGGGGCGTCGAAGTTCTCCAAGGTCATCGTGTCGCGCGGCGTCTCCGACTGGAACCTGCGCTGACCGCGCCTCACCTCTGATCGATCGCGCGCGACCCCTCCGAGGCCGGGCACGACTGGAACCCGCCCATCCGGGAACCAGGAGGGCCTACCCGCCGGTTAACCTGGCACCTGCCGTGCCTGCGATGCGGACGTCCGAGCCCGCGTTCCGGCCAAGCCATGACGGCGGGCTCGAAGCCGTACGAGGTGATCATTGTCCGACAGCAGGCCCATCGCGCTCGACGCGATGGGCGGCGACCACGCACCCCACGAGATCGTGGCGGGAGCGGTCCACGCCGTACGCGAGCGCGGCCTGCGCGTCGTGCTCGTCGGCTCGCCGCGCGTGCTCCACGAAGCGCTCGCCGACCACGACGCGGACAAGGAGATCCCCATCGTCCGCGCCGAGGAGGCCCTGGCCATGGACGAGGGCGCGCTGGCCAGCCTGCGCCGCCCCCGCTCCAGCCTCGCGGTCGCCTGCCACCTCGTACGCCGCGGCGACGCCGGCGCGGTGGTCTCCGCCGGCTCCACCGCGGGCATCGTGGCCACCGGCAGGCTGCGGCTCAAGGGCCAGCAGGGTGTGCTCAGACCGGCCATAGCCGTCGCCCTGCCCACGCTCCCCCACCCCACCCTGCTCCTCGACGCCGGGGCCAACGCCGAGGCCAAGCCGGAGATGCTGGTCCAGTTCGCCCATCTCGGCTCCGCCTACGCCGAGCTGGCCCACGGCGTCGAGCAGCCCAGGGTCGGCCTGCTCACCATCGGCAGCGAGGCCGAGAAGGGCAACAAGCTCGTCAAACGTGCCCACGAGCTGCTGCAGACCTCGCCCGGCCTGCACTTCACCGGCAACGTCGAGGGCTACGACCTGCTGACCGGCCGGGCCGACGTGATCACCACCGACGGCTTCACCGGCAACGTGGCGCTCAAGACCATGGAGGGCGCGGTCCGCTACGCGTTCACGGAGCTGCAGGAGAGCATCGGCGACAGCAGGCTGGCCAGGCTCCGCGCCGCCATGCAGCGCTCGCGCCTGCGCGAGCTGCGCCGCCGCCTCGACGCGGAGGCGTACGGCGGAGCGGTCCTGCTCGGGCTCAACGGCACCGTCGTCATCGCCCACGGCTCGTCCAAGGCCCAGGGCGTCAGCGCGGCCTGCCGGCTCGCGGCCGACCTGTCGTCGAGCGGCATCGTGACCGAGGTCGGCGAGCGGATCGCCGCCACACATCGCTCCCACCGATTGTGGTGACCCTTTAGGGTGTGAGACCGATCCACAGCGACAGGGGGGTATGTGGACGGGCTTGCCTCAACGATGCGGGGCCTGACTCCGGCTCAGGTGGCGCGAGCGCGGACCAACGACGTCCCGCGCCGCTCGAGCAGGTCGCTGAGCGCGATCTTCAGGGCGAACGTCCTGACCCTCTTCAACCTGGTCATCGGCGTGCTCAGCGTCCTTGTGCTCGTCTTCGGCGAGTGGCAGGACGTCATGTTCGGGCTGATCATCGTGGCCAACGCACTGATCGGCATCGTCCAGGAGTTGCGCGCCAAGCGCACGCTCGACCGTCTCGCCGTGATCAACGAGGCGCCCGTACGCGTCCGCCGCGCCGGCCGGGAGGAGCGCATCGAGGCCCCCGACATCGTGCTGGGCGACCTCATCCTGCTCGGCCCCGGCGAGCGCCTGCTGGTCGACGGCGAGGTCGTCGAGTCCGACGGGCTGGAGGTGGACGAGTCCCTGCTGACCGGCGAGGCCGACCCCGTGCACAAACGCCCGGGCGACGGGGTCCTGTCGGGCAGCTTCGCGGTGGCGGGCTCCGGCTCGTTCGTGGCCACGAAGGTCGGCACCGACGCGTACGCCGTGCGCCTGGCCGAGGAGGCCAGCACCTTCCACCTCGCCCGCTCCGAGCTGCGCGACGGCATCGCCGGCTTCATCAAGTACGTCACCTGGCTCCTCGTCCCGGTCGGCGGCCTGCTGCTCTACAGCCAGCTCAGCAACTCCGCCGACCTCGGCACCGCCGTCACCGGCGCGGTCGCGGGCATCGTCACCATGATCCCCGAAGGGCTGGTGCTGATGACCTCGATCGCCTTCGCCGTCGGCGTCGTACGCCTCGGGCGGCGCAAGTGCCTGGTCCAGGAGCTGCCCGCCATCGAGGGGCTGGCCAGGGTCGACGTGCTCTGCCTGGACAAGACCGGCACCCTCACCTCCGGCGGGATGGACCTCGGGCAGGTGCTGCCGCTGCGCGACGACCAGCCGGCCGAGGCGGCGCTGGCCGCCCTGGCCCACCTCGACCAGCGTCCCAACGCCACCGCCGAGGCCCTCCGCGCCCGCTACCCGCGCATCGAGGACGGGTGGGCGGCCCGCGCGACCGTGCCGTTCTCCTCCGCGCGCAAGTGGAGCGGCGCCGACTTCGGCGAGCGCGGCGCCTGGGTGCTGGGGGCTCCCGACGTGCTGCTCGACGCGGGCGAGTGTCACGACCGCGCCGCCGAGCTGGCCGCCGCCGGCACTCGCGTGCTGCTGCTGTGCCGTACGGACGACGGCCTGCCGGCGGGCGCGACCCCCGCGCGGCCGGAGCCCGTCGCGCTCGTCACCTTCACCCAGCGGGTCAGGCCGGACGCGCGCGACACCCTGCGCTACTTCGAGGAGCAGGGCGTGACGGTCAAGATCATATCCGGCGACAACCCCGACACGGTCTCGGCGATCGCGACCGGCCTCGGCATCCCCGGCGGCGAACGCTCGATCGACGCCCGCACGTTGCCGCACGACGACCCCGGCAAGCTCGGCGAGCTGCTCGACACCCACACGGTCTTCGGCCGGGTCACCCCGCGGCAGAAACGTGCGTTCGTCGCCGCGCTCCAGGCCCGCGGCCACACCGTGGCCATGACCGGCGACGGCGTCAACGACGTGCTCGCGCTGAAGGACGCCGACCTCGGCATCGCGATGGGCGCGGGCAGCCCGGCCACCAAGGCGGTCGCCCAGGTGGTGCTGCTCGACGACAGGTTCGCCACGCTGCCGCACCTCGTGGGCGAGGGCCGCCGGGTGCTGGCCAACATCGAACGTGTCTCCCACCTGTTCCTCGTCAAGAGCTTCTACGCGATCGTCTTGTCGGTGATCGTCGGGCTGACGGGGACCATGTTCCCGTTCGCGCCGCGCCACTCGACCCTGACGAACGCCCTGACCATCGGCATCCCCGTGCTCTTCCTCGCGCTCACGCCCACGCTCGAACGCCCGCGACCGGGCTTCGTCCCCAGGGTGCTGCGCTTCGCCGTACCCGCCGGGGTGTTGTGCGCGGCGGCGGTGCTGCTGGCGTTCTGGTCCGCGCACGACGGCACCACCACGCTCGTCGAGACCCAGACCGCCGCGGTGCTCGCCCTCTTCCTCACCACGTGGTGGGTGCTCGTGCTGATCGCCAGGCCGCTCAACTGGTGGCGTACGGTCCTCGTCGGCTCCATGGCCGTGCTGTTCGCCGTGAGCCTGACCCTGCCCTTCGTCAGGGAGTTCTTCGCGCTCCGCCCGGGCGACGTGGCCAGGGATCTGACGGCCGTCGGCATCGCCGTCGTGGCGGCTGCGGCGATCGGCATCGCGGTCAGGCTCGCCGGTACCCTTAGACCATGACCGACCCGCAGATTGTGCTCACCGAGCGCGTCCGGCAGGCGCTGGCGCACGCGTTCGGCCCCGAGCACGCCGACGCAGACCCGCTGATCCGGCCCTCCCAGTTCGCCGACTTCCAGGCGAACGTCGCGATGAGCCTGGCCAAGCGGCTGCGACGGGCGCCGCGGGAGGTCGCCGAGGCGATCAGGGGCGCACTGTCCGACTTCCCCGGCACGGTCGAGGTCAGCGGCCCCGGCTTCCTCAACATCACGCTCGACGACTCGTGGATCGAGTCCGAGGCCCGGCAGATGCTCGCCGACCCCCGGCTCGGCGTCGGCTCCAAAGCCCCCTCGCAGACCGTGGTGATCGACTACTCCGCGCCCAACGCGGCCAAGGAGATGCACGTCGGCCACCTCCGCACGACGATCGTCGGCGACTCGCTGGCCCGCCTGCACGAGCATCTCGGCAACACCGTGATCAGGCAGAACCACCTGGGCGACTGGGGCACCCCGTTCGGCATGCTCATCGAGCACCTGCTCGACATCGGCGAGGAGATCGCCGTCGAGCAGCTCGAAGCCGGCCTGGGCACGGAGTTCTACCAGGCGGCGCGGGTCAAGTTCGACAACGACGAGGGCTTCAAGCAGCGGGCCCGGGTGCGGGTGACCACGCTGCAGTCCGGCGACCCCGACACGATGCGGCTCTGGCACGTGTTCATGGACGCCACCGTCCGCTACTTCAACAAGATCTACGAGCTGCTCGGCGTCACGCTGACCGACGCCGACATCGCCGGCGAGAGCATGTACAACCCCATGCTCCAGAAGACGTGCGACGACCTGGAGGGCTCAGGGGCGGCGGTCGTCAGCGAGGGCGCGCTCTGCGTGTTCCCGCCCGGCTTCACCGGCTCCGACGACAAACCCCTGCCGCTCATCGTCAGGAAGAGCGACGGGGGCTACGGCTACGCCTCCACCGACATGGCGGCCATCCGCTACCGCGTCCACGACCTCAAGGCCGACCGCATCCTCTACGTCGTGGGCTCCGACCAGGCGCTGCACTTCCGCATGGTGTTCGCGGCGGCGCGGGTCGCGGGCTGGCTGCCTGAGACGGTCTCGGCCGAGCACGTCCAGATCGGCATGATGCTGGGCAAGGACGGCCGCCGGTTCAAGACCCGTTCCGGCGAGTCGATCAAGCTGATGGACCTGCTGCGGGAGGCCGTCGACCGGGCCACGGCCGCGATCGCCGACCGGGGCTACGACGAGGCCACCACGAGCGAGATCGCGCGGGCCGTCGGCATGGGCGCCGTGAAATATGCCGACCTGTCGGTCAGCCACGACAGTGAATACGTCTTCGACTTCGACCGCATGCTCGCCTTCACCGGCAACACCGGCCCCTACATGCAGTACGCCACGGCCCGGATCCGCTCCATCTTCCGCCGGGCCGGCATCGAGACGTCCGACGCGAAGGGCCCGATCCTGCTGGGCGCCCCCGCCGAGCGTGCCCTGGCCCTCCACCTGCTCGGCTTCGGCGCGCTCGTCGAGCAGGTGACCGAGCAGTCCGAGCCCCACCGGCTGTGCGCCTTCCTCTACGAGACGGCCAGCCTCCTGAGCACGTTCTACGAGCAGTGCCCGGTGCTGCGGCAGGACAACCCGCCGGAGACGCGCGACTCCCGCCTCGCCCTGTGCGCGCTGACCACGGCCGTGCTGGAGACCGGGCTCGACCTTCTGGGCGTCCCTGTCCCCGAGCGCATGTAACAGGCAGTTGACGCAAAGCTCCCGTTCCGTCGTGGGCGCGCCTTCACCTCGTTGGAGCGCCCCAGCAGCTAGGCTTTACGCGGTCATGAACTGAGGCCGAAATGGGGGAGTTCTCTGCCTTGAGCACGGACCTGACTGCGAGCCCCCAAGCGGCGACGGAGGTGCATCGCTACGCGGAGGCGTTGCTCACGCACCTCGCCGCCAACGGCTCCGCACCTCCCGCCGCCCCGGGCTTCCGCGACATCCCCGGCTACTGGCTGCCTCCTGCCGTCGAGGCGCTGGTCGCCATCCTCGCCGGCGACGACCCCCTTGAGCCGCTGAGCAGGGCGGCCGGGCGCGACCAGCAACAGACCGCGCTCTTCCTCTGCCTGGCCCTGGCCGTGTCCGGGCAGGGCAGCCGCATCCACGCCTCGTGGCTCGGCACCGCCTTCGGCGAGTTGTCGCTCGACCGGCCGGTCACCCACGGGCAACGCTCGCTCTGGCTGGCCGCCGCCCGGGGCGCCTACGGCCCCGCGGGCAAGATCTTCGTCCTGCGCAAGCTCGACGTACTGGCCGTGCAGGAACACGCGGACCCGAAGCAGTGGGTGCAGGCGCTGGTCCCCGACGAGCCGTCGGTCGTGGTGCCGCCGTCCCTCGTCGACTTTCCCGAAATGGCCGAACTACCCGAACTGGCCAGGCCCGCGATGGCCGCCGCCCGCCTGGCGAGGTTGCGCGGCCGGGTCGCCGAGATCACCTCGGCCCGCCAGTCCGACCACGACTCCTCCGCCCCGCTCGACAACAGCACCGGCAGCCCCGCCACGTCGTGGGCCGAGGACGAACCACTCGCCGTGCTACGCTCGCTGATCGGCCAGAGCGGACCGGCCGGCCCGATGGCCTCGCTCAACTCCCACCTGCTCGACGACCTGCACCCCGGCGCCGACCCGCACCTGGCGGCGATCGCCCTGCACGTGGCGGCGCCCATCCTGCGGGGCGTCTGCGAGGAACTGGAGGCCGACAGCCGCCTCGAGCCGCCGGAGACGCTGACGGTCCCCCTGCTCGGCCACCGCATCCACCTGCGTCCCGAAGGCCCCGACCAGCAGTCGATGGCCGCCGCCGAGGACGCCATCGTCGCCGACGGAGTCACCCCCCGCGGCCGGCCATGGGCCGCCATGGTGCTGATCGTCGCCGGCGTAGCCTGCCTCATCGGCGCCGCCTTCCTCCACAACCTGCTCGTCGCGGCCGCCGTAACCATGATCGGCCTGGCCGGCTGGCAACTCTGGCTGCGCCGCAAACTCGTCGAAGCCGACGCCCGCTTCGTGACGGCCCAGGTGAGCGAGCTGAAAGAGCTGGCCGAGGGGGCGGTGTGGGCGCTGCACGCCTACGCCCGCGAAGCCGACGTACGCGCCAGGCAGGCCGCCGACGACGCGGTGGAACTCACCCGGCTGATCCGCCGTGGCCCACGCGCGGGCTGACCCTCCTACCTTCGCGGACGAGCCGTACTTCCCGCCCTGCAGCGGACTCCAGAACCTACCGGCTCACCCACCCGCGAGGCAGCAGCAACCTTCCGGCTCACTCACCAGCAGCGGACTCCAGAACCCCCCGTCCGAGCTTTGAGCATGCGGGACCCGGAATCGCTCTCCGGATGGAATCAACGGCTTCCCCGCCCGGGTGAGCGCCGGGTGCGTACTGGGGATCGTCCGCCCGCACGTGGGTCCAGGCCCGCACCCGTGGGGCGTTAACCGGCTCGCTTGTCGCGGCCTGACCTGCTGAGCTGGAGGGGCGAACACACCGTCGCAGCCCGTTCCCGGAGTGACCCGGCCGCCGTCCCGTCCCGCCCGCACGCGACAAGAAGCTCTCGTCCCGTCAGGAGACCCGCGGCCCGCATCACAGCGGGTCTCCTACGAAACCTCGATCTCCACGTGTGCGGGTGCGAGCAGGAAGACGCGGTCGGCGATGCGCTCGATCCTTCCCTCACACCCGAAGGCCAGCCCTGCGGCGAAGTCGACCATCCTGGTCGCCTCGGGCATGGGCATGCCCGTGACGTCCATGATGACCGTCTGTCCGTCACGGAAGTGCTGACCGATCATCGGCGCGTCGTTGTACTTGAGCGGCTGGACCATCACGATGCGTGACGAGTCGACGTTCGCGCGCCACCGCCTGGCGGCACGCTCCGTAGCGGGCACGTATTCGTCCTCGTAGTGCCCGTCGTCGTCGTAGCCCTCGTCGTATTGGTCGATTCCGCCCAGGCCAAGGTAGCTCACCACCTTGCGCACTGCCCCCATCGGCTTGTCCTTTCCTCAGGAACTCACCGTAATCGGCACGTCCCTACACATTGGACGGTAACCGACGATTCCGCATTCGCCACGCGACACGCCCAGGACTAATTCCATTTTGTACGGCTTGCAGCCCGGTTGCAGCTGGATATCCGACCCCTGGATAGCATCGAGCACATGCGCCTCTTCACTGTGGACGCCTTCACGGACACAGCTTTCAAGGGTAATCCCGCAGCGGTCTGCCTGCTGGACTCTCCGGTTACTGACCGATGGATGCAGAGCGTAGCCACGGAGATGAACCTCTCCGAGACCGCTTTCCTGCTCGGAGATTCTCTGCGCTGGTTCACGCCTGCGGTCGAGGTCACGCTCTGTGGCCACGCCACCCTCGCGACCGCCCACGTCCTCTATTCGACCGGGGCGGCGAGCGGCCGGGTCGAATTCACGACGGCCAGCGGCACGCTTACCGTGAATCGACGCTCCGACGGCATGATCACGATGGATTTCCCAGCGAAGGAGGTGACCCCCTCCAGCGTTCCCGCCGGCCTCGAGAAAGCGCTCGGGGCGACCCCGGTTCAGGTCGGGAAAAGCCACCTCGACCTGCTGGTCGAGCTCGACTCAGAGGAATCGGTACGGTCGCTGACCCCCGATATTCCGGCCCTGGCCGCCGTCGACGCGAGAGGCGTGATCGTCACCGCGCGGGGCACGGAGACCGACTTCGTCTCCCGCTTCTTCGCCCCCAATGTCGGCGTCCCGGAGGACCCGGTGACGGGCTCGGCCCACTGCGCGCTCTCTCCGTACTGGGCGTCCCGCCTCGGCCGCCCGTCCTTGGTGGGAGCCCAGCTGTCGGCCAGAGGGGGCCTCGTCCACGTGACCCACGACGGCGACCGCGTTCACCTGGCCGGCCGGGCCGTCACGGTCCTTTCCGGCACCCTGCACCTCTAACTGCATCCGCGAGGAGGGTGCTCGCGGATGTTCGAGACGCTGACGCGGATGAACGGTCACCATCGCTGCGGGACAACGTGAAGCGGGCGATCAGAGGTCAGGGCGCCAGCCTCGTTCGACCGACCGACGGCACTGGTCGGGGTCGTCTCCCGCGCTGGTGAACAGGGCGGTCACCAGCGGCACGCCATGGTCCAGCGACTGACGGGGCAGAGGGCCGTTCACGACCTGCGATGGCCGGTCCATGGCCGATGGTCCAGCTCTGCGTGGCCGGTTCCAGCGGGTCGATGTCGTCGCGGAAGCGGCCGACGTCAGTCGCCCGTTCGACGGCCCGTACGAGACAGTGCAGCGTGTGATCGGCGGCCGCGGCGTCCTCCAGCTCGGACCCGGCGTCGAACATGACCCGGTAGAGATCCGGACTTGCCAGGGCGCTGGACAGGTACGCGGCGCCGAGGGCGGCCAGGTCCCGCACCGGATCCTTCGATGGCGCGACCGCGGCGAGTTGGGCGGCCAGGCGGGTGAAACCTTCCTGTCGCATCGCTGTCCACAGACCGTCCATGCTGTCGAAGTAGGTGTAGACGGCCATGGTCGACACCCCGGTGCCGGCCACCAGCGAGCGGAGCGTGACCGGCTGCCGGGCGGCGAGCATCTGTGCCGCTCGGTTGATCAGCAAGGAGCGGACATGACCGTGACCCTGGTCAACCCCGACGGGCTGCCGAGACCCGACGTCTACCGCCAGTTGTCGATCGCCACCGGATCGAAACTGATGTTCCTGGCCGGCCAGGTGGCTCGCGACGCCCAGGGCCGGCCGGTCGGCGAGGGGGATCTGGCCGCTCAGGTCGAGCAGGCCTACCTCAATATCGGCACCGCCCTCGCCGGGGTCGGCGGATCCTTCGATGACGTGGCCGACCTGACCATTTACCTCGTCGACTGGACACCCGACAAGATGCCCCTGCTGGGAGAGGGCGTCGCTCGGGCGGCGGCCAAGCTGGGAGTAGACCCGGTCAAGCCGATCACCTTGCTGGGTGTCGCCGCGCTGGGCGAACCCGACCTGCTCGTAGAAATCGAGGTCACTGCCGTCATCGACTGAACGCGGCACCCCGCACCCGCCCCTCGGACAAGCGCGGAGCTCGAGATCGATGAGACGTCTGCACCCGTCAACAGAGGCAGCGGGCGGAGGTGACAACGTCGAGCCCGTCACTTGGCCCTGGGCACACCGCGCCGAAACTCAGTTCACCGCGCGGCGGGCGATGAGGTACGCCTGCGGGTAGCCCCGCCTTGGGTCCAGGTCCGGGGAGATCACCAGCCGGGCCACCTCCGTGAGCCCGGCGCTGAGCAGCAGTCCGGCGATGTGGTCGGGCGAATGCCTGTAGGCGAGTGACACAAGGTGGTCGAACGATTCGCCCACCTTGGTGGGGTCTTCATGCGCCTGAAAGCCGAGCAGCAGATGGCCTCCGGGCGCGAGCACGCGGTGGAACTCGGCGAACGTTTCGGGCAGCCGTTCGGGCGGGGTGTGGATGATGGAGTAGTTGGCGAGGACTCCGGCCAGAGCAGCGTCCTCGACCTTGAGCGCCTCCATCGTTCCCACCTCGAAGCGCAGCTCCGGATGCCGGCTCCGAGCAAGCACGATCATTTCCGGTGAAAGGTCAACGCCGAACACGGTCACGCCGAGGGAATCCAGATGCGCGGTGACGTGGCCGGGACCGCATCCCACGTCCGCCACCGAACCGCCGCCGTGGGCCTGGACCAGCTCGGCGAAGACGGGGATCATCGCGTGACTGAGCGGTTCGGCACGGTACTGCGGAGGGATGTCCTCGGCATAACGAGTGGCGACGGCGTCGTACGCCTCACGGGTTGCGGTAAGAAGGTCCGGCTCTGTCATGGAAAGCCATGCTAGAGCCTGGCAGCAGCGCGACAGTCCCTGCGAGACGCACCCCATTCAGTGGCATACTCCACCAATGCAGGTCAGAGTGGCTGACGAACAGGACTTCACCGGTTTCCTGAACTTGGCAGCCGAGGTCGAACAGTGGTTCGGGCCCATGGTCTCCGAACCGGGTTTCCATGATGCCGTGCGCAAGAATGTGCTCCGTTCAACGGCGCTCGTCGCGACCTCGTCGGGCCCGGGGCTGGCCGGCGGCCTGATGTTCGCCACCACGCATGCGCCGATCTACCACATCCGCTGGCTCGTCGTCTCGGAGCAGGCACGGGGTCAGGGGGTCGGCCGGGCACTGCTGACAGAGGCGATGCACAGGTTCGTACGCGGCCCAGGCACCGTCGAGGTGGTCACCTTCGGCGCCGACCACCCTGGTGCCACGGCAAGCGGTGCACGCGCCTTCTACGAGCGGCTCGGCTTCACCCCTGCCGAGGCCACCGACCCGGGACCGGAAGGCGGCTCCCGGCAGATCTACCGGCTCGCCGTCCCCCATCAGCCCTTCGAGTTCTCCTCGTAGCCCAAACCGATTCCCATCGCCGCCGGTTCACAGGTGAGGACGTCTCCGCCGGCAGTCTCGTACCGGCGGTCACGGGTCCTGCAGGCGCAACAAAAAAAAGGGGGGTTCCACGCCCTAGGCGTGGAACCCCCCCCACAAAGATTGTCCGGCGGTGACCTACTCTCCCACACCCTCCCGAGTGCAGTACCATCGGCGCAGAGAAGCTTAACTTCCGGGTTCGGAATGT
>NZ_SMLD01000249.1:0-10277 GCF_004352805.1 Nonomuraea mesophila | reverse complement strand
GCCCACCCCGTCGCCGGGGCTCTCGCCGTACAGGCGGGCCTCCTCGTGCCCGTCGGCGCGCAACCGGGTCACCCGTTCCTCGGCGCGCTCGCGCAGCTCGTCGAGCGGCCCGAACTGGATCGAGTCGGTGGGGCAGGCCTTCGCGCAGGCCGGTTCGAGACCGCCGAGCTGGCGGTCGTAGCACATCGTGCACTTCCAGGCCCGCCCGTCGCCCTCCCGCCGGTCGATCACGCCGTACGGGCAGGCCGGGATGCAGTAGCCGCAGCCGTTGCAGATGTCGGCCTGCACCACCACCGTGTCGAACTCGGTCCTGAACAGCGCTCCGGTCGGGCAGACGTCCAGGCAGGCGGCGTGCGTGCAGTGCTTGCATACGTCGGAGGACATCAGCCACCGGTCCACGCCGTCCTCGTCGCCCGCGTGGACCGGCCGCGACTGCTCGATGAAGGCGACGTGCCGCCAGGTGCTCGCGCCCAGCATGCCGGTGTTGTCGTAGGAGGTCGCCTCGAAGACGAAGCCGTCGTCGGGGATCTGGTTCCACTCCTTGCAGGCCACCTCGCACGCCTTACACCCGATGCAGACGCTCGTGTCGGTGAAGAAGCCCATCCGCTCAGCCATGGTGGTACCTCTCCAGCAGCTCCAGCGCCTCCGGGCCCCGCGGCCGGCGGCCCGGCCGCACGTCACAGGTCATGGCCTTGCCCTCCTGGATGTAGACGTTCGGGTCGAGCACCATCGGCAGCAGGTCGTTGGCGACGTCACCGGTGACGAGCCCGCCGCTGCCCCAGCCCCAGTGGTAGGGCAGGCCGACCTGGTGCACGATCTGGCCCCCGACGCGCAGCGGCCGCATGCGCCCGGTGACCAGCACCCTGGCCTCCACGACGGCGCGGCTGGTCACGATCGTGGCCCAGCCGCCGTTGTCCAGCCCCACGTGCTCGGCGAGCTGCGGCGAGACCTCGCAGAACAGCTCGGGCTGCAGCTCGGCGAGGTAGGCCAGCGGCCGGCTCATCGCGCCCGCCGTGTGGTGCTCGGTCAGCCGGTACGTCGTCAGCACGTACGGGAACCGTCCGTCCGGCACGTTGTACGGGCTCTCGGGCCGGTGGTAGGTGCGACGGGCCGGGTTGGCCTGCTGGGCGTAGAGGGGGTTGGCGACCGGGGACTCGTGCGGTTCGTAGTGGGCCGGCAGCGGGCCGTCGACGAGGCCGGCCGGCACGTACAGCCAGCCCTTGCCGTCGGACTGCATGATGAACGGGTCGGTCCCGGCGAGCGCGTCCTGGGCGTGGGCGCCTTCGGGCGGCACGTAGCCGGGCGGCTTGCCGATCTCGCAGTCGGGCACGTCGTCACCGGTCCACTCGCCGCGCTCGGCGTCCCACCACACGTACACCTTGCGCTCGCTCCACGGGCGGCCCTCGGGGTCGGCGGAGGCCCGGTTGTAGAGGATGCGCCGGTTGGCCGGCCAGGCCCAGCCCCATTCGAGCGCCACAGCGCTCTGCTCGCCGCGCGGGCGGCGGCGGGCCGCCTGGTTGACCTCGTCGGCGTACACGCCGCAGTAGATCCAGCAGCCGCACGTCGTGGAGCCGTCGGGGCGGAGCTGGGTGGACGACGACAGGGCGCGCCCGTCGGGGCCGACCCCGTTGATCTCGCGGAGCACGGCCTCGGCCGAGGGCTCGCGGTGCACGCCGCGCTCCGGGTAGTCCCAGGTCAGCTCGCGTACGGGCCGGTCGATCTCGTCGTCGGTCATGCGCTTCCTGAGCAGCTTGCCGAGGTGGTAGTAGAACCACAGCTCGCTGCGGCAGTCCCCGGGCGGGTCGAGCGCCTTCTCCCGCCACTGGAGCAGCCGCTGGGTGTTGGTGAACGTGCCTTCCTTCTCCACGTGGCTGGCGGCGGGCAGGAAGAACACCTCGGTGCCGATGTCCTCGGTACGCAGCTCGCCCGTCTCAAGCTCCGGGCCGTCCAGCCAGAACGTGGCGGTCTCCACCAGGGCCAGGTCGCGGACGACGAGCCAGTCGAGGTTCGCCAGGCCGAGGCGCTGCGCCCGGCCGCCCGACGATCCGACGGCGGGGTTCTCCCCCACCACGAAGTAGCCCTTCACGGTCCCGTCGATCTGGCCCATCACCGTGGTGTAGTGGCCGTGGTCGCCGGTCATGCGCGGCAGGTGGCCGAAGCAGAAGTCGTTCTCCTCGGTGGCGGCCTCGCCCCACCACGCCTTGAGCAGGCTCACCAGGTAGGAGCGCCGGTTGCCCCAGAAGCCGGTCGCGCCGCCCTCCAGCTCCAGGTAGTGGTCGAGGCCGCGGTGCCGCTCGGCGTGCGGCATGTCCAGGTAGCCGGGCAGGATGTTGAACAGCGTCGGGATGTCGGTCGAGCCCTGGATGCTGGCGTGGCCGCGCAGCGCGAGGATGCCGCCGCCGGGCCGCCCCATGTTGCCGAGCAGCAGTTGCAGGATCGAGGCGGTGCGGATGTACTGCGCGCCGACGGTGTGCTGGGTCCAGCCGACCGAGTAGACCCAGGCGGTGGTGCGCTCGCGGCCGGAGTTGGCGGTGACGGCCCCGGCCAGCTCGGCGAAGCCGTCGCGCGGGATGCCGCACAGCCGCTCGACCAGTTCCGGGGTGTAGCGGGCGAAGTGCCGCTTGACGATCTGGTAGACGCAGCGCGGGTGGGTCAGCGTCGGGTCGGTGCTCGGGCTGGGGGACGCGGCGGGCCCGCCCGCCCCGAAGGTGTCGGAGCCCGCCGCCTCGGCGTCGCGGCGCCCGCCCTTCGCCTCCTCGGCCGTGGGCCGCTCGCCCGTCGGCTCGTACGCCCAGCTCCTCGGGTCGTACGTGGCCGTCTCCGGGTCCCAGCCGGAGAACAGGCCGTCGAGGTCCTCGGTGTCGCGGAAGTCCTCGGACACGATCGTGGCGGCGTTGGTGTAGGCCAGCACGTACTCGCGGAAGTCCAGCTCGTTCTCCAGCACGTGGTTGATCAGCGCGCCGAGCAGCACGATGTCACTGCCCGCGCGGATCGGCAGGTGCCGGTCGGCCAGCGCGCTCGTGCGGGTGAAGCGCGGGTCCACGTGGTAGACCCTGGCCCCGCGGGCCTTGGCCTCCATGACCCACTGGAAGCCGACGGGGTGGCATTCGGCCATGTTGGAGCCCTGGATGACGATGCAGTCCGCGCCTGCCAGGTCCTGCTGGAAGGTGGTCGCGCCGCCACGCCCGAAGCTGGTCCCCAGACCGGGGACGGTGGAGGAGTGTCAAATGCGCGCCTGGTTCTCGACCTGGATGGCTCCGAGGGCGGTGTAGAGCTTCTTCATCAGGTAGTTCTCTTCGTCGTCGAGCGTCGCCCCGCCCAGGCTGGCGATGCCCAGCGTGCGGCGCACGACGTTGCCCTCGTGGGTCTCCTCCCAGGTCTCCCGCCGGGTGCGCGCCACCCGGTCGGCGATCATCTCCATCGCGGTGTCCAGGTCGAGCCGCTCCCACGCGGTGCCGTACGGCCTGCGGTAGAGCACCTCAGTCTGGCGGCCCGGGTGGGTGACGAGCTGCTTGCTGGCCGAGCCCTTGGGGCAGAGCCGTCCCCTGGAGATCGGCGAGTCGGGGTCGCCCTCGATCTGGGTGACCTCACCGTCCTTGACGTAGACGAGCTGGCCGCAGCCGACGGCGCAGTAGGGGCAGATCGAGCGGGCGACCGTGCCGGCGTCCTCGGTGCGCGGGCGCAGGGCGTCGGTGCGGGACGACCGTGCCGCGTCGCCCCTGCCGTCCTCGCCGGTGAGCTGGCGGATCACCGGCCACCGGGCGAGCCATCCCCTCCCTGGCATGCTGCGGCACCTGCCCGGTTTCATCCCGCTCATTCTGGCGATCCAGGCAAAAATCACGTGACGTACGACGTTGACGGGCACACCGCCTACCGCAGGTCCGCCTGCGCCGGCACGGCCGTCGCGGACGGGACCCGGGAGATGCCCGGTCAATGTCCGGTGATTCACCCTGGTGCGATCCCTCCCGAGGGTCGAGCATCGTCCGGACAGGACACAGGCACCAGAAACGGAGTGCAACTTTGTCGCCGACGAGCAGAACCATGAAGGCCGGACTCGCCTTGACCGCCCTCGCCACGGTGACCGCGGGATATCTCTCCAGCCCGGCGGTGGCCGCCACGGCCGGTGGACAGGTCACGCTGTTCTCGGGTTCTTCTGACGTGGAGAACGTGTCGTACAAGCAGTGTGAGCCCCCGGCCCAGCACCAGTCGCGGCTGGCCGACGTCGTATCGTTCGACAACCGACCGTCGGCGGGCTGCCACGTCGTGCTGGTGAATCTCCAGGGCGGCACCTTCGCCTTGTGCCATGGCCGGGGTTCGGTGCCGGCCGCCTTCCGGCAGTCACCGACCGTGCAGATCAAGCCGGGCAGCTCCAACATCTGCCTGGACGATCCCGGGGTATGAGCGACGGGCGAGGCGCGGCGCATGCCGGTGAATGCCCGTCGGAAGGTCCGGCGCTCGGTCCGGCGCTCGGTCCGGCGCTCGGTCCGGCGCCGGCGGCCGATCACGGACCGTCGAATGCCGGGAACCACGGACTCCGTGTCGCGTTGCTGGGCCCGTTGCAGGTATGGCGGGGGTCCACTGCGATCGACGTGAGCCCGAACCGGCTGCGTACGATGCTGGCCGCTCTGGCCCTGTCCGCGGGCAACACGGTGACGGTCGAGCAACTCGCCCTCGCGCTTTGGCCGGACGATCCGCCGGCCCATCAGCGGCGTAGCGTGCAGACCTACATCAGCAGGCTGCGCCGCGTGCTGGGGCCGGCGGCCATCCGCACGGTGAAGAGCGGGTACCGGCTCGACGCGGACCCCGACGACGTGGATGTGCTGCGCTTTCACCGGTTGCTGGCGAGGGCGGCGTCGTCCCGGGACACGCGAGCGGAGCGGGAGCAGTTGGAGGAGGCGCTGGCCCTGTGGCGGGGCGCCCCGTTCGGCGGCCTGCGTTCCAGCACGTTGTGCGGGCCCAAGGCGGTGCGCCTAGTGGAGCAGCGTCTATCGGCCGTGGAACGGTGGATCGACCTGGGACTGGCCGAGGGACGCCACAACGAGCTGGTCGCCGAGGTGCAGGAGCTCGCGCTCCGGCATCCGCTGCGCGAGCCGCTGTGGGAGCGCCTGCTGCTCACGCTCGACCGCTGTGGCCGGCAGGCCGAGGCGCTGGCGATGTACGAACGGCTCAGGCGCCGCCTGGCCCGGGACCTCGGCGTCGATCCGTCCCCCGAGCTGCAACGTATGCACCTGTCCCTGCTCGCGGACGGAGAACGCCCGGCCACGTCGCCCGCACCCTGCATGCTGCCGGTGGCGGTGGCCGGATTCACTGGCCGTGACGACGAGTGCGAGCGGCTGGACCGCCTGTTCGAAGGGGACACGAGGATCTGTGTCATCTCCGGCACCGCGGGAGTGGGCAAGACCGCGCTGGTCCTGCACTGGGCGCACCGGGCCAGGGCGAAATTCCCCGACGGTCAGCTCTACGTCGACCTGCAAGGCTTCGCGTCCGGCGGCGCCGCGACGAACGACGCGCTGCCGGCGCTGCTCACGGCCATGGGAGTGCCGCCGCAGGCGATCCTGGCGGAGTCGCGGGCCAGGTCCGCGCTCTACCGGACGATGCTGGCGGGCAAGCGCGTGCTGCTGGTCCTCGACGACGCCCGTGACGCCGAGCAGGTGCGCCGGCTGCTGCCGGGTGGCACCGGGTGCGCGGTCGTGGTCACCAGCCGCCAGGGGTTGAGCAGCCTCGTCGCCTCGGAGGGCGCCGCGCTGCTCACGCTGGACGTGCCGACGCGGGAGGAGGCCAGGGATCTGCTCGCGCGCCGCTTGGGGCGTGAGCGGATCGGCTCCGACCCCGCGGCCACCGACGAGATCATCGAGCTGTGCGCACGGCTGCCGCTCGCGCTCGCCATCGTGGCCGGCCGCGCGGTCGCCCGCCCGTTGTCGCCGTTGGCCGCCCTGGCCGCCGATCTGCGCAGGGTCAGGGACGACCTCGGCGTCCTCGCCACCAAGGACAGCCTCACGGACATGCGCGCCGTGCTGGCCCGCTCCTACGACGCGCTGCCTCCCGATGCAGCCCGGCTGTTCCGGCTGCTGGCCGTCCATCCGGGGCCGGACGTCGGCGAGGCGGCGCTCGCGAGCCTCGCGGGGCTGCATGCACCGCAGGTGAGCGAGCTGCTCGACACGCTGCTCGATGCCCACCTGGTGAGTGAGACCGTGCCCTCCCGGTTCTCCTTCCACGAACTGCTGCGTACGTACGCACGGGGTCTCGCCCGCGCCGGGGACACCTCCGCCCATCGCCGGGCGGTCCTGCGGACGATCGAGCACTACCTGCACACCACGTACCGGGCCGCGTTGCTGCTCGACCCGGCGGCGCAGCTGATCGCCCCGGACGCTCCGGCGGCGAAGGTGCGGCCGGAACACCTGAGGGACCGCGGGCAGGCGCAGGCCTGGTTCCGGGCGGAGCGGGTCGTCCTGTTCCGCGTTCTCCGGCTGGCGATGGCAGACGGGTTGCACCCCCACGTCGTCCGGCTCGCGCTCGCTGTGACGGTCTGGTGCGATCTGGAGGGCGACGAGCAGGGAAAGACCGCGCTCGAGATCCTCGCCCTGGAGGCGGCGGGGCGCTCGGGCGACCACGCGGCGCGGGGGCGACAACAGCTGCACGAGAGTGGCCAGGCCCGTCATACGGGTCGCTAGTACTCCAGTGGCCCTTCGCGATCATGGATCGGGTCTGCGCTGGTAGTGGAAGTGCCGGGCGGTGAGCTGATGGCGACGCCGCTGGCCGTCGCCATGTGACCCCAACGCCCCTCAAGACCGCGAAGGGTCAGTGGAGTACTGGGCCCTGTCTTCGCCGTTTCGGCTCGCCGCATCACTGATCGCTACCACCAGGCTGAAGACGATACGAAGCCCTCGTGAATCTTTCCTTTTCTACCCTTTCGCCCAGTGCGATCAACCGGTCGCGCCATGCCGGAAAAAGGGACGACATGAGGAAAAGACTGCTCGGCGCTGTTCTCGCGCTCGCGACACTGGCCACATTGACGTGGTCGGGCACCGGAACCGCATTCGCGGACGACCCCGGATACAACCCCCACCTCATCGGCGGGGACCCGGCAACCGAGGAATACGGGTTCGCCGCCGCGCTCCTCTACAAGGATCAGGGCGACCGACCGGCCCCGCTCCGGTGCGGCGGCGCCCTGATCACCCCGCAGTGGGTCGTCACCGCCGCCCACTGCGTCGCCGGCCGCAATCCGGCGGACTTCGAGCTGAATGTCGGTTCGAACGACTATCTGGGCGGCACGGCGTTCAAGCCGGCCAGGTTCGTGGTGCACCCGTACTGGGACGACGAGGACGAAAAGAGCATCGGTGACATCGCTCTGATCAAGCTGGCGGCGCCGTCGAAGGAACGGCCCATCGCCCCATTGTCGCACTCGGCCCCTGGCTCGACGGTGCGCATGATCGGCTGGGGCAGGACCGTCGCTGACGACCCGGCTTCGATACCGCGGCAGATCCGGCAACTGGACACGAGGACGCTGGAGCTCTCGGCGTGTTCCTTCGGCGACGAGTTCGACGCGACGCCCGGTGACCTCTGTGTCGAGAGGGCGAAGGCCGACGCAGCGGGCGCGTGCAACGGCGACTCGGGCAGCCCGCTGCTCCTGAACGTCGGGGGTCAATGGCGAGTCATCGGCGTGGACAGCCGCAGCGGCGGCGATTCCTGTCTCGCCACCGACGAGGTCTTCACCTCGATCGGGTTCTATCTGGACTGGATCACGGACACGATCACCGCCGACCAGTCCTGACGCGACGACCGGCCTCGTCGAGACGCCGGTCCATGCCGGCCGCGGCGCCTCGACGATCGAGCGCGCCGCGCGCATGGCGTACGAGCCGCCACTGCCCGCCGCGGGAACAGCCACAGGCAGCGGCGAGCACGGAGCTCGGTAGGTGACCCCGGGGGTGTCAGGGGGTCATGGTGGCGATGTGGAGATTGCCGGAAGAAATGTTGCAGCCGGCCGCGATCGCGAACAGATGACCGTTGTCGTCGAAGATCCTTGCCCCGGTCCACGACCCATCAGTGCGCCTGAGATTGTGGAACGCCCGCCCCGCCGACAACGTGATCTGATGAAGACCCTGAGGACCGGCAGCAGCCGCCACCGCACTCACCGGCCCCTGATCCGTGACCCGAGCACCCGACCACGCACCATTGCCATGCCGCGTGTTGAGATGAACCTTCCCACCAGCCAACGTCAGCTGATGCAGCTCATTGTTCACCCCCGCCGCCGCCGCGATCGCACTCACCGGCCCCTGATCCGTGACCTTCGCACCATCCCACGCACCATTGGGATGACGTATGTTGACGTGCACCCGCCCGCCCGTCAACGTCATCTGGAAGAAGAAACCGTTCGGCGCCACCGCAGCCGCCACCGCACTCACCGGCCCCTGATCCGTGACCCGAGCACCCGTCCACGACCCATCCGCACGACGAATGTTCAGATGCACCCGCCCCCCAGCCAGCGTCAACTGATACACCTCACCACCAGGACCCGCCGCAGCCGCGACCGCACTCACCGGCCCCTGATCCGTGACCCGAGCACCCGTCCACGACCCATCCGCACGACGCGTGTTCAGATGCACCCGCCCCCCAGCCAACGTGAACTGATGCAAAGAACCATCAGGACCCGCCGCATACGCCACACTGCCGACCGGACCCTGATCAGACACCCTCGCACCCGTCCACGCACCAGAAGGCGACCGCATATTCCAGAACACCCGGCCCACGCGAGGCCCCGACGATTCGCCCCACAGCCTGGTGGCGATGCGGATGCCGTCCGCGGCCTCCGGCTGATAGCGCTCCGGATAGCCGGAGCGCTGCACTGTCTGGCAGACCTCGCCGATAGGGCGCCCGGCCCAGCTTCCGCCGGGATAGGATTCCAGCATGGCGCCGAGGAAGGCGTTGGTCGCCCAGACGGGGTTCGTGCGCTGGGCAAAGCTGCCCCAGTCGGCGATCTGCTGGTAGAGACCGACGCTGCTGCTGTCTCCGTAGTCCAGGTTGCGTATCGACGACTCCACGATTGCGGTCGTGATGGCGATCGACGCCGCCCGCAGGCTCAGGTTTCGCGACTTCGTGGTCTGGACGATGACCCGGGCGCATGCGATGTTGCCCGCCCAAATCGCCCCCCTCATCTTGCCGGTCAGCTGTCTGCTGAACTCCGCGGCGATGGCGCCGTCGGCGCTGGTCGCGCCACCCGGGCAGCCGAGATCGGTGTCGGCGTGCGCGGGTAACACGTGGATCCCACCCACACAGACCAGCGTGGCTAACAACAGCACGAGTCGCTGTACGAAAGAGTTCTTGTGATGCATGACGACGATCTCCTGTGTCGAAGAAGTGCCAAGAAGTTCCGCTTCATGGCAGGGGGAAACGGCGGCGTCACCGACCGGTATCGCGTCTGGACGGTGACGCCGCGAAATGGTGAGGTCAGGGGATCATGGTGGCGATGTGGAGATTGCCGGAAGAAATGTTGCAGCCGGCCGCGATCGCGAACAGATGACCGTTGTCGTCGAAGATCCTTGCCCCGGTCCACGACCCATCAGTGCGCCTGAGATTGTGGAACGCCCGCCCCGCCGACAACGTGATCTGATGAAGACCCTGAGGACCGGCAGCAGCCGCCACCGCACTCACCGGCCCCTGATCCGTGACCCGAGCACCCGACCACGCACCATTGCCATGCCGCGTGTTGAGATGAACCTTCCCACCAGCCAACGTCAGCTGATGCAGCTCATTGTTCACCCCCGCCGCCGCCGCGATCGCACTCACCGGCCCCTGATCCGTGACCTTCGCACCATCCCACGCACCATTGGGATGACGTATGTTGACGTGCACCCGCCCGCCCGTCAACGTCATCTGGAAGAAGAAACCGTTCGGCGCCACCGCAGCCGCCACCGCACTCACCGGCCCCTGATCCGTGACCCGAGCACCCGTCCACGACCCATCCGCACGACGAATGTTCAGATGCACCCGCCCCCCAGCCAGCGTCAACTGATACACCTCACCACCAGGACCCGCCGCAGCCGCCACCGCACTCACCGGCCCCTGATCCGTGACCCGAGCACCCGTCCACGACCCATCCGCACGACGCGTGTTCAGATGCACCCGCCCCCCAGCCAACGTGAACTGATGCAAAGAACCATCAGGACCCGCCGCATACGCCACACTGCCGACCGGACCCTGATCAGACACCCTCGCACCCGTCCACGCACCAGAAGGCGACCGCATATTCCAGAACACCCGGCCCACGCGAGGCCCCGACG
>NZ_SMLD01000248.1:0-10350 GCF_004352805.1 Nonomuraea mesophila | reverse complement strand
GCTGGTGGGAGTGCGGGGATGGGTTGCAGTGCGCCAAGCTGTCCGTGCCCGCCGACTGGGCAAGGCCGCGAGGATCCCGTACCGAGATCGACGTCGCCCGGATGCCCGCGCGGGACCCGCGGCGGAGCCTCGGCCACCTCGTCGTGAACACCGGCGCGACCTCCTCCGTGCAGGACGTGCGGGCGCAGCCCGATACGGTGAGCGAGCTGACGCGGTGGTTCGACGTCGTGATCATGGAGTCGCGCGGCTCCGGCGACCGGGACAGCGCGGCGGCCGTACGATGCGCCGTGCCGCCCCCCGACGCGCTGCGCCTGCAACTGGCCCGGCGCCCGGCCGGCTGGCGCGCCTACGCCCGCGACAATGCCGCCCACGGCAGGAGCTGCCGCGCCGCCGCAGGCGCCGTCCGGCTGACGCCCTGGCAGGTCGCCCACGACCTCGACGCCCTGCGCGCCGCCCTCGGCGAGGCGCGGCTGCGTTACGTCGGCAACTCCTCCGGGGCGGTCCACGGGCAGGCGTACGCGGAGTCGTTCCCCCGCCGCGTGGGGCGGATGTACCTGGAGGGCGTGCGCGACCTCACACACCCGGGGCCGGAACGCCGGATGTTCGCCAGGGCCCGCGCGGTGGAGCGCCAGCTTTACGCCTTCCGCGACTGGTGCCGTACCCGCCTGGGCTGCCCGCTGGGCCGCGACGACGCCGTGGCGGTCTTCGACGACCTGGCCCGGCGGGTGCCCTTGCCCGCGGGGGAGAGGAGCCCGGTGAACGCCCGCCGGCTGGCCGCGGCCGTGTACGCCGGCCTCACCCTGGAACGCTGGCCCGAGCTGGCCGCGGCCCTGTCGGCGGCCTCGTCCGGCGACGCACGCCCTCTGGCGTCCCTGGCCTCCCCAGCGCCGTCAGGCGTTCTCCAGGGCGAGGCGGGATCGGTGTCGCGGATCATGATGTGTCAGGACGTGCCCCGATATCGGAACTTCCTCGCCCTGGAGGAGCGCCTGCGCGCAATCGCGCCCCGGGTGGGGTGGCTGAGCGGGAGACACGAGGCCGGCCGGTGCCTGGGCCTGACGGGCGCAAGGCCGAGCCGGGAACCCAGATCCTCCAGCCCGTACGCTGTCAGGCCCGTGCTGGTGGGGATCGGGCGACTGGACGTCGAGACGCCCGCGTCAGCAGCGGCCAGGGCGGCCGGGCGCATCTCCGGCGCGGTGGTGTTGCGGCACGGCGACGGGCACGACGCCTACCTGCTGCAGGGCGTACGCAAACTCCGCGCCACCTGCCTGCGCACCCGCGTGCACGACTACCTCGTCAAGGGGGACCTGCCCGCCCGCGGCGCCTCGTGCGGGGGAGCGTTGGTGGAAGGCATGAGCCCAAGGGGCGCGATCGCCGGGTAAAGTGCTTCGCGTGCTGATCGAACGGGCGGTGGCCGCGGACGCGGGTGAGATCCTCACCGTGCAGCGGGCGGCTTACGTGAGCGAGGCGCAGCTCTACGGCGACCCGTACATCATGCCGCTCGTCGAGTCGCTGGAGCAGCTGCGCAAGGCCATCGAGGGCGCGGTCGTGCTCAAGGCCCTCGACGCGGGCAGGATCGTCGGCGCGGTGCGCGGGCAGTTGTCGGGCACGACGTGCGTGGTCGGCCGGCTCGTGGTCGCGCCGGACCGCCAGGGGCAGGGGCTCGGCACGGCCCTGCTGCGCGCACTGCACGAGGCTGTGCCGCAGGCGTCCGCGTTCGACCTGTTCACGGGCCACCTGTCGGAGGGCAACCTACGGCTCTACCGCCGCCTCGGCTACCGGGAGACGCACCGGGAGCGGATGGACGATCACCTGACCCTGGTGCACCTGCGCAGGCCCGCGGATCCGTCGCCCCCGGCCGCCTCCCACCCGTGATCACCGGCGCCGTGCCCGCGCCTGACCACCGGCGCCGTGCCCGCGCCTGACCACCGGCGCCGCGCTCGCGGCGCGGCCGATAGGCTCGGGTGCGTGTTGACGACAGGGCTCACCGGCGGGATCGGTTCGGGCAAGAGCGAGGTCTCCAAGCGGCTCGCCGCCAGGGGAGCCATGGTGATCGACGCCGACAAGATCGCGCGTGAGGTGGTCGAGCCGGGCACCCCGGGCCTGGCCAAGGTGGTGGCCACGTTCGGCGACGAGGTGCTCCATCCGGACGGCTCGCTCGACCGGCAGCGGCTCGGGTCCATCGTGTTCAACGACGCCGAGCGGCTGGCCGAGCTCAACGCGATCGTCCATCCGCTGGTGGGGGAGCGGGTGGAGGAGCTGCGCAGCCAGGCGCCCGACGACGCGATCGTGGTCTACGACGTGCCCCTGCTGGTGGAGAACAACCTGGCTTCGATGTACAACGTCGTCATCGTCGTCGATGCGGCCGACGAGGTGCGGGTCAGGCGGCTCGCCGAGCATCGGGGCATGCCCGAGGCCGACGCCAGAGCTCGCATCGCCGCCCAGGCGAGCCGGGAGGAGCGGCTGGCAGCGGCCGACATCGTCGTGCCGAACGAAGGCTCCCTGGACGAGCTGGACGCCCGCGTGGCCGAGGTCTGGGACGAGCTGACGAGACGCGCCGGACACGACTGAGCGCGGGCGGGCCAGGCCCGCGGAGCCGCGCCCCGCTGAGGGCGTTGACGGGCTGACCACGATCCATGACCATCGGAAAGATCACCCGAGAGGTTCCGTGGAAGGACCCCGATGCCGCGCTTGTCCGCCGTCTTAGCCGCAACCCTCATCGTCCTCATGGGCATCCTCCCCGGCACCGCCGCCGGGAGCGCCGCGACGCAGTCGTTCCGCAACCCCGTCAACCCCAGCGCCGACCCCAGCCTGATGTACCACGACGGCAACTACTACGTGGCCACCACGCGCGGCGACCGGATCGGCATCTGGAAGTCGCCGAGCCTGGCCACCCTGCTGTCGGCGCCCGAGCAGGTGGTGTGGCGCGACAGCGACGCCAGCCGCAACACCCAGATGTGGGCGCCCGCGTTCCGCCATGTCGGGTCCCGCTGGTACGTCTACTACACCGCCTCCGACGGGGTCGACGCCAACCACCGCATGTACGTCCTGGAGTCCGCGGGCGACGACCCGATGGGCCCCTACTCCTTCAAGGCCAAGATCGCCGACTTCGGCGAGTACGCGATCGACGGCGAGCCGATCACCCACAACGGGCAGCAGTACTTCGTGTGGGCCGGCCCGGGCCGCGGCATGGGCGGCCCGGCGCAGCTCTACATCGCCCGCATGAGCAACCCGTGGACGGTCACGGGCGGCAGGGTGGCCATCCCCGCCGACGGCGGCTGCACCGAGGTGCGTGAGGGGCCGACCCCGCTCTACCGCAACGGCCGGACGTTCCTGACCTACTCCACCTGCGACACGGGCAAGCCCGACTACCAGCTGTGGATGAAGAGCATCGCGGACGGCGCCGATCCGATGGTGGCCGCCAGCTGGCGTCAGCATCCGGGGCCGGTGTTCTCGCGCAACGACGCCACCGGCGTGTGGGGTCCGGGTCACCATTCCTTCTTCCGCTCGCCCGACGGCACCGAGGACTGGATCGCCTACCACGGCAAGAACACCAGCACCTACACCTACGACTTCCGCACCACCCGCGTGCAGAAGTTCACCTGGAAGGCCGACGGCACGCCCGACTTCGGCCGCCCGCTGGCCGCCGGAGCCACGCAGGACCTGCCTTCCGGTGATCCCGGCGCGGCCACCTCGGTGATCAACGACACCGACCCGGAGGTGTCGTACTCAGGGTCGTGGCAGTCGGGCTCCGGCTGCGGCAACCAGTGCTTCTGGAGCAACGACCACTGGAGCGGCGAGGCCGGGGCGAGCGCCACCGTCACGTTCACCGGCACCCGTGTGGCCCTGCTGAGCGTGCGCGACCGCGGCAACGGCATCGCGGCGATCTCCATCGACGGCGGCCCCGAGCAGCGCGTCGACTACTACAGCGCCATCCGGGTCGGCGAGCAGCTCAACTACCTGAGCCCGGTCCTGCCGTCCGGCCGGCACACGCTGCGGGTCCGTGTCACCGGCGAGAAGAACCCCGCCTCGGGCAGCACCGTGATCAGCATGGACCGGATCGAGGTGTACTGAGCCTCACGACCGCAGCAGGTGGGCGGTCTGCTCGTACAGCCGGCGCGCGTCACCCGGGTCGAGGGTCGGCAACGACGGGTCGACCGGGGTGCGCCGGTCGTAGGCGAGCAGGCCGCGGCCCGGCGGGTCGTCCATGAGCTCGATGATCGGCTCGATGCTCTTCTCGACCGGCTGGGCGAAGAACCTGGCCAGCACCTTGATCGCGGCCTTGGCCGGCCCGCGGAGACTGTCGGCGCCGCTGTCGGTGAACCCCGGATGGTGCAGGAGGAAACGCGTACGCCCGTCCGGATGGCCGGCGGCGTAGGCGACGCCGAGCAGGTCGGTGGCGCGGCCCGCCTGGAGCACGGCCTTGACGTGGCCGAAGCCGTTGCGCAGCGACAGGTCGTCCCAGTGGATGCGGCCCTTGGTGACGCCGACGCCGCACACGCTGACGATCATCGGGTGCTCGCCCTTCTCCAGCGGCCCGGTCAGGCCGTAGGCGAGCATCATGCGGCTGACGTAGTAGAGCGCGAAGGTGGCCTCGAAGCCGTCGGGGGTCTCCACCCGCTGGGGGAAGTGCCGCATCGCGGTGAGGACGAGCCCGTCCAGTGACTCGTGCCGCGCCGTGATGTCCTTGATCACTCGTACGTTCTCCGCGACCGAGGTCAGGTCGGCCTGGACGAACGCGGCCCGGTCGGCGGCCCCCGCACGGGCCGCCTCGTCGAGGAATTGCCGTCCCTTCGCCGGGTCGCTGCCGATGATCGTCACCTGGTCGCCGCGCCGCAGGAAGTGGCGGGCCAACCCTCTTCCCATACCGGCTGTGCCACCCGACACGACATATGTCCGCATATTTCGTCTCCTAAGTCATCGAACGCTGACTTGAGAGAACGTAACACGCCATGGCCGTACAATGTCAACGGTCGATGACTACGAAGGGAGCCCGGCGTGGGGAAGAGGGACCGGGAGGCCACCAGAGCGCGCCTGCTGGAGGCCGCGAGGCTGCGCTTCGCCCGCGAGGGCTACGACGCCACGAGCGTGCGCGACATCGCCGGGGACGCCGGCGTCGACGCCGGACTGATCTTCCGCTACTTCGGCAACAAGAAACGGCTCTTCGACGAGGCCACCGCCGACATTCCCGCCGACCTGCTCGACGGTCCCGAGGAGGAGCTGGTCGCCCGCATGGTGCGTTCGGTGGTCTTCGCCGACTGGACCCGCTACGGCGGCGAGCACCCGCTGGTCGCCATGCTGCGCTCCTCGGCCCACGAGGACACCAGGCAGCGCATCCGTGAGGAGGTCTGCAGCACCTACGTCAGCGCCCTGGAGAACCTGGCCGAGGGCGACGACGCCGGGCTGCGGGCGGAGCTGCTCAGCGCCTGGCTGGTCGGCATCGGCATCCTGCGCTCGGTCGTCGCCACCCCGGCGCTGGCCAAGGCGGACCTCGACGACCTCGCCCCGCACGTCGCCGCCGTGGCCGAGGGCCTGCTGGGCCGTCCCATGTCGGGCACGACCGAGGCGTGACGGGTCAGGCGGCAGCCAGCGTGTAGGCGGCGGCGACCGCGTCCAGCGCCCAGCGCATCCGCCTCACGTACGTCTCGGGGTGGTCGCCGGCCTCCTGCGCCACGTACGCCGCGCACCGGGCCGGGTCGCCGCCGCACGCGCACAGCCGCTCGTCCACGGCCTCGCGGATCTGGACGGGGGAAAGCCGGTCCGACGGCTGCAGGGAGGTCGCGAAGAGCACCTGCGCCAGCTCGGTGGTGGTGAACATGTCGGGCTCCTCTCACACGTGCCGTTCGCCGGCACCCTTCAAAGAGACCTCGAACGGCGGCGGAACTCATCGACATACGACACACAACGTGTGTGGATTTTTTCTCAGAAGGTGGCCGGGCGGAAAAACGCGTCGAGCCCGGACGGCGGCCGGACGTAGGATCGGCGGCATGATCATGGACCCGGACGTCCGCGCCTACTACGACCGCGGCGGAGAGCTGACCCGGCTGCGCGAGGGGCGCGGTCGGCTGGAGTTCCACCGCACGCGCGACGTGCTGCGCCGCACCCTGCCCCCGGCGCCCGCGCGCGTGCTCGACGTGGGCGGCGGCACCGGCGTGCACGCCGAATGGCTGGCGGCCGACGGCTACGCCGTCGAGGTGATCGACCCGGTGCCCCTGCACGTCGAGGAGGCGGCGGCGCTGCCGGGAGTGAGCGCGCGGCTCGGTGACGCCCGCGACCTGCCGGTCCCCGGCGGCCAGGCCGACGCGGTGCTGCTGCTGGGGCCGCTCTACCACCTGCCCGAACGCGCCGACCGGGTCCGGGCGCTGGCCGAGGCGCGCCGTGCCGTCCGGCCGGGCGGCACGATCGCCGCGGCCTTCATCAGCAGGTACGCGGCCCTGCACGACAGCGTCTACCACGGGACCTTCACGCAGCAGGCCGCGCGGGCCGCCGACTACCGCTCCGTCGAGACCGGGACGATCGTCTCGCCGGTGGAGACGGGCTTCCGGGGTTATCTGCACACCCCTGAGGAGATCCCCGGCGAGTTCACCGACGCAGGGCTGCCCGAACCGCGCCGCTACGGCCTGGAGGGTGTGTTCTGGCTCTACGGTGACGTGAACGCCTGGCTGGACGACGACGGGCGGCGTGAGCTGCTGCTCGACGCCGCCCGCCGGGTCGAGTGCGAGCCGTCACTGCTCGGGGCCAGCGGTCACCTGCTGGCCGTGACACGGATCTAGAACCACCCACGGTGGCGGGCCATCTTCTCCAGCCCGCGCTCCAGGGCCTGCTCCGCCGCGCCGGGCGTGTCGTCGTACCGGACGGTGAACCGGTTGTAGGCGTCATGGCCGGAGGTCAGGAAACCGCCGCGCTTGTCGGCCTCCAGGATGACGTCCATGTGCCCGGGCCCGGCGATGAACGTCAGCTCCAGCTCGTTGAAGTACCGCCGCCACCTGCCGCCGGCGTAGTACTCGATCTCCTGGAAGAACGGCATCGTCGAGCCGTACAACGTGCCGCGCTCCAGGTCGGCCTTCTTGAACCGGAAGCCCATCCGGTCGAGCGCGGCGATCAGGTGCTCCTGGGCGGGCAGCGGGCTGACGAACAGCGGGTCGAGGTCGCCCTTGTCGAGCGCGCCCGCCAGCGCCAGCTCCGTCTGCACGCCGAGCCTCATCCCGCGCAGCGGCTGCCCCGCGATGGCGCTGATCGGCGTCTCCCACGGGATGGCCACCTCGAACGGGTGCTGGTGCTGCGCGCCCGCTTCGAGCTGGAAGGGCCCCGACACCTGCTGGCGCAGGAAGCTGTAGGTCGACTTGTACTCGCTGTCGCCCGACTCGATCTCCACGACCGCCGTCAGGTCGATGTGGATGCCCTCGACCTTGTAGGCGGCGTTGCCGCCGCGGAAGTGCACGACTCCGCGCAGCAGCTCGCCGGGGCGTACTCCCGTGTTGGTCAGCACCGTGTCAACCTCGACGCCCGCGCCGAACGCGGCCATCAACTTGCGGAACACCATGGGGGTTCTCCTATGCGGAAGGTGAGTGGCCGTTCACGTGACCGGAACCCGTGCCCGAGATGCGGGGGAGCAGCTGGGCCAGGAGGAGGGTGGAGAGCGCGGAGTCCGACTGCCCCTGCTGGGTGCGTACGACCAGCGGCTGGGGCGCGTTCTCCGCCAGCTTGGCCCCCACGTCGAGGCGCTTGCGGGCCAGCTCGTACTGCAGCACCGCCCGGTTGTCCCGGTACGACTCGGCCAGCCGGCGCAGGGCCTTGGCCTCGTTCTCGGCGGCGGTCAGCTCGGCCCTGCCGCGTGCCTCGATCTCCCACGTGACCCGCTGTGCCTCGGTCTCCTGCTCCTCCAGCATGCGCGCCACGTCCTTGCGCGCGGTGTTGTGGGCGGCCTTGACCTCGACCACGCGGGCGTCACGGGTCTTCTTGGAACGCTCGATCTCCATGAGCAGCGTGTCGATGCGGCGCTTGCGGGTCAGCTCCCACTCGCGCTCGTACGCCGACATCTCCTTGGCCACCTTCTCCCGGGTGGACAGGTGCTGCTGGTACTGGTCGGGCAGCTGCACGTCAGGGATGTTGGCGCCCGTGATGCGCACGCCGTACCTGCCGAGCTGGCGGTTGAGCGCGTCCTGCATGTCGCCGACGTCGGAGCCGCGCAGGTCGTACGCGCGCTCGGTGTGGACCCGGCGGCTGCGCTGCCTGATCGCGTCCTGCACCGCGCTGGAGAGCACCAGGTCGAAGTTGCCCGCGCCGATCGTGCGGACGAACGCGACCGGGTCCACGATGCGGAACTTCAGGAAGAACTCGATCGACTTCAGCGGCACGTTCTCGGCCGTGGGGCAGGCCACGATCGGCGCCGAGTAGGGGATCTCGGTCGAGGTGTCGACGACCGCGTCCACCCGGTCCCACGGCAGCCAGAGGTAGTGGCGGCCGGGGGGCAGGGTGCTGGTGATGGCGCCCCAGCGGCTGCGTACGCCGGTGGTGCCCTCCTCGATCTCGATGATCGCCTTGCGCCACATCGTGAGCAGCGCCAGGGCCAGGAAGACCAGCGCCGCCAGCGCGGCGATGATGGTGAGGTCGGTCAGCGCGGCCATGCCGGCGCAGTAGAGCGCCAGGAACACCAGCGCCATCCAGGCGAAGCCGCGGCGGTCCTTGGGGATCACGACGGGGACGAGCTGGCCCTGCTCGCCGCCGCGCAGCAGCTGGCGGATCTCGCTCCAGGAGGCCAGCGACTCCTTGATCTTCGAGAATTCCCTGCTCATCGCTCGCTCACCCGCTCCTCATCGACACGTCGGTTCGGCTCTCTCCTCACAGGAGCTCACTTCCCTGGGCCCGGCCGCCGCCCGGCAGGAGGCGTTCGACGGTACGTTCGAGCTCCGGGTCGGGCTCCGCCGGCTCCACGGACTCGCCCACGTCGGCGGCGGCCTTCCTGAGCAGGGCGACGATCTCGTCCTCCCGGCCCGCGACGCGCGCGCCGATCTCGTCGAGCCTGGAGCGGATGGCGGCCATGTCCTCGGGGGTGAACAGCACCGCGCCCTCCCCGCCCACGAGCTGCTGGGCCAGGGCCAGGAAGTCGATGTCGGTGTGCTCGCCCACCTGCACCACCTGCGGCAGCCGGGCGGAGACGGACTCCAGCTTGGTCAGCAGGTCCTGCTGGAAGCGGTAGTCGAGGATCTCGGGGGCCTCCGCGGCCGACAGCGCCCTGATGTCCAGCGCCTGCGCCTCCAAAAGCGCGGCGTTGGCGTTGGCCGTGGACTCGGCCTCGACCAGCCGCTGCCTGGCCTGCGCCGTGGCCTGGTGGGTGGCGCGTTCGAGCGCGGTGTCCATGCGGGCCTGGTAGCCGGCGATCTCGGCCTGAATGGCGCTCAGCGTCTCCTGCAGCGTCGCCAGTTCCTTGACCAGGTCGCCCTCGTTCTGCTCCTTGCGCAGGTTGAGCTCGTACTCGTAGGTGTAGGCCTCCTTGGCGACGCGGACCATCTCCGGGGCCGCCAGGTCCATGCGGTATTCCTGGCTGGAGGGCTCGGCGTGCGTGATGTTCACGTCGGTGAGGCGTACGGCGGGCAGGAACTGCTGGTTGAGGCTCTCCAGCATGCCCACGGTGCTCTCGCCCACCAGGTCGTAGATCTCCTCGGCCCGCTGGGCGTAGATGAGGGAGCGGGTGACCTCGCTGATGGCGTTCTGGAGCTTGGACTGGAAGCCGCTGACCGAGCCGAGCACGAAGATGAACTCGGCCGGGTTCTCGATCCTGAACTGCAGGAACAGGTCCACGCTCGCCTTGACGCCCTGCTGGGTCGGCGCTTCGCTGATCGGCGCGTTGAACGGGTATTCGCGCGTGGTGTTGACGATGTAGCTGACCCGCTTCCACGGGTTGAACAGCGTCACCCGTCCGGGGTCGGCGATGTGCACGAGCTTGCCGAACTTGGTGATCAGCGCCTTGCAGCCCTCAGGCACCATCACCACGCTGCGCCGCCACCACAGGAACACCGCGGCCAGGACCAGCACGAACCAGTAGTGCGGGCCGAAGATCAGGTCGGTGTTCGGGATGACGTTGCCGAGCGCGCCGATCAGGCCGAGCGCCACGAGGATGCCGAGGGGCACGAGCACCTTCGCGGTGCTGCCCTTGGGGATCACCACGGGCGAGATGACGTGCATGCCGTTGTCGGCGAAGCTGCGGTTGACGATCTCGCCGGCCTCGCCCAGTGACGCCGTCCTGGCCTCGATGAGCGTGCCGACGGACGCGCCGCCGTCACGGGCGGCCACGAAGTCGTGCGGGTTCAGCGCGAAATTCTGGGCCTGGCCTCCTTGGGTCCCGCCCTGAGG
>NZ_SMLD01000247.1:0-10365 GCF_004352805.1 Nonomuraea mesophila | reverse complement strand
CAGGTGCGGCGCGCCACTGACGAACCCCTTCAGCCATCGCAGGCGCCCCCCTCGCACGCCTCGATGGGAAGACCGCCCCCCGCCGGCCGGCGCACCCCCACACCGTTGAGTAACGCCCCTCACCGGGCGGTGAACCCGACCACGGGCAGAGCGGTACGTCCACTCGCCGGGCACGGCCCGCCGTGGGGCCGGGCATGCTCTTCGAGCGGCCCCCGGCTCAGGTCACGGAGTCGAAGAGGTGGAGACGGTGGGCCGTGGCCGCGGCCTCTCCCCGGGTGGCGGCACCGAGCTTGGCCAGGATGTTGGACACGTGCACACTCACCGTCTTGACCGAGATGAACAGCGCCGCCGCGATCTCCCGGTTGCTCCGCCCGTACGTCACCTCCCGCAGCACCTCCAGCTCGCGAGCCGTCAGCCCCATCGGGTTTCCCTCGGCCGCCTCCTCCGGGCCCGCCAGCCTCGACCTGCGGCCGAAGACGTCGAGCCGCTCGGCCAACGGCGCCGCACCGAGCTGGGCCGCGAGCTCCTTCGATCGTGACAACCGTGCCGCGGCCCCCTGCCGGTCACCGCACGCGAGCGCGGCCTGGGCCGCCCGCTCCAGACACCGGGCCTCGGCGTACGGCTGCCGCAGCGCGGTCCACGCCTCCACGGCCGTGTCCCACCCCGTGAGGCGCCGCTGCGCGGTGAGCGCCGTCTCATCGGAGGGCAGGTCAGGCCCGATCAACGCGGTGAACGTCAGCCGCTGGGCTTGCTGGAGCGCCCCGTCGGCATGGAACTTCCCGGCCAGCGCACGCAGCCGCGGCAGGTAGAACGCCGCGGCTGCCGCAGCCGCCGCGCCCGGCGCGGACCCACCGCCCGGCGCGGACCCACCAGCCGACACCGACCCACCAGCCGACGCGGACACCCCGGCCGACGCGGGCGCGCCGGGACCCCCGGCGGGCGCGGGTGGCGCGACGGCGGTGAAGAGCCGGGCGAAGGTCACCAGCACCGGCCAGGCGTACCGCGGGCTGGCCGGCAGGTCGTGCTCGTCCAGCGCCCGCCCCGCCGTCTCCACCGCCTCGCCGATCCGCCCCTGGGCCTGCAGCAGTTCCACCTCCCTGCGCAGATGCGGAAGGAGCGCCTGGCCGCGGTGGGCCCCGCGGGACAACACCCTGCGCACCGGGTCGAGCAGCGTCTCCGCCCGGTCGTGCTCGCCCCGCGCGAGCGCGATGTCGGCGGCCAGCCCCTGCAGGCTGGCGCGGTAGGGCGCGGGCGGCGTGAGGTCGAGCGCGTGCTCGATCACCTGCAGCGCTTCGTCCCATCGGCCGAGCGACACCAGCGGCTCGGCCAGGTTGATCGACAGGAAGGCGCCGGACGTGCGGGCCAGGCCGTAGTGACCGGCTTCTGCCACGCCCTCGCGGGCGACCTGCGCGGCCCGCTCGTGCCGGCCCGCGCCCTCCAGCGCGTCGGACTCGGAGATCGCGCAGCGCATCAGCGCGTTGTACGCCCCTCCCTTCGAGGCGATGGCGCGGGCCTGCGCGAAGGCGGTGAACTGCTCCTCGATCTCGGAGTAGCCCCAGCGGGCCCAGGCGTAGTCGATCAGCGCGTGGGCCTCGATGTCGGCGTCGCCGATCTCGTGGCCGATCTGCCTGGCGAGCTGGGCGGTGGCCAGGCGTTCCGGCAGGTCCTCGGGCCGGTGGAGCATGCGGGCCAGGCTTTCGAGGACCTGGGCGCGGATCTTGCTGGGCTCGTCGGAGGCGACGAGCGCGGCGGCCTGGCGCAGATCGTCGAGGTGACCGGGGCGGCCCAGGTCGTAGCGGGTCAGGCCGCGCCGGCGCAGCACGCGGGCCCGGTCGATCGGGTCGGTGTCGTGGTCGACCGCGTCTAGGGCGGCGCCGGCCAGGGCGATGCTGCGCTCGTATTCGCCGGCGAGGTGGGCGACCGTGGCCGTCTGCCGCAGCACGCGGACGCGGACGGCGCCGATGCGCTCGGCCGCGTCGGGCACCTGGTCCCACAGCTCCAGCACCCTGGACAACATCCTGAGCTGCTCGTCGTAGGCGGCGGACTTGCGCGCCGCGGCGGCCGCGCGCCAGGCGCTGACCAGCGCCCACGTGGAGTCATGGGCGGCGTGCCAGTGGTGGGCGAGCTCGATCGCCCCGCGGGGGGCGGGCACGATCGACAGGTCGCGCTCCAGGGCCTCGGCGTAGCGCGTGTGCAGGCGGGTGTGCTCGCCGGGGAGCAGGTCGTCGTGGAGGGCCTCGCGGATGAGCGCGTGCCGGAAGGCGTAGCCCTCGCCGTCGACCACCAGGACGTTGCCCGCCACCGCCGGTCGCAGCGCACCGGTCAGGGTGCGCTCGTCGAGCCCGGCGACGGCGCTGAGCAGGTCGTGCTCGATGCGCTGGCCGCCGGCGCAGGCCACCCGCAGCAGCTCCTGCGTCTCGTCGGGCAGCCGCTCGACGCTCGCCAGCAGCAGGTCGCGCAGCGACTCGGGCAGCGCGTGGCCGCCGCTCTCGTCGCTCAGCAGCGCCTCGACGAACAGCGGGTTTCCCTCGCTGCGCGCGTAGATCAGGTCCATGTCGGCAGCGGACGGCTCGCGGTCGAGAATGCCGGCCGCCTGCTCCACGGCCTCCCTGCGGGTGAGCCTGCTCAGGGCGATGCGGCTCACCCACTCGATCCGGCCCAGCTCGGCGATGAGCGGGCGCAGCGGGTGGGTGCGGTGCAGCTCGTCGGAGCGGTAGGAGACGACGATGAGCAGGCGGGCCGCAGTGCGCTGGTAGCGGACGAGGAACGACAGCAGGTCGCGGGTGGAGCGGTCGGCCCAGTGCGCGTCCTCCACGACCAGCAGCACGGGACGCTCCTCCGCCAGCCGTTCGAGCAGGCCGAGAACCTGCTCGAACAGGCGGGCCCTGACCTGCGGCCCGTCCTTGTCGGGCTCGCCGAACTCCGGCAGCAGCCGCGCCAGCCCGCGCGTGGTGCCGCCGGGCACGAGCGCCGCGACCCCGTCACGGCCCAGCTCGCGCACGAGCCCGCGCAGCACGGCGGTGAACGGCGCGAACGGCAGACCCTCCGTGCCCAGCTCCAGGCACGCGCCGGCGAGCACCATGGCGTCGCCGGCGCGGCCGGTGAACTCGTTGATCAGCCGGGTCTTGCCGACGCCTGCCTCGCCGCCGACGAGGACCGTGGCCGACGCCCCGCCGCGCGCCCTGTCCAGCGCGTCGCCCAGAGCGGCGAGCTCACGGGCACGGCCGACGAACAGGGGGCTCACGGCGTGGATGCTCACGTCCCCAAGGATGCCATCCGGCGGTGACAGAAGACGCATCGCGGACGTGGCGCGGATCGGGCCGCACGGGATCCGGTGGCGGGCGGCCGTCAGGGCGGGCACCGCGGCACGACCGGGCTCAGCGCAGGACCTTGCGGAAGAAGGTGGCCGACGCCTCGTAGCCGAGCGCGTGGTAGAACTCCGGGGCCCGCCGCGTCGCCATGGCCACGTAGCCCGCCTCGCGCGAGCGGGCCCACGTCTCGAACTCCTCCAGCAGCGCCCGCCCGATGCCCTGCCGGCGGGACCCGGACCCGACCATGGCCTCCTCGACCCAGGCCACGGGGCCGTTGGCGAACAGCGTGAGGTGCACGAACCCCAGCAGGTAGCCCTGGACCCGCCCGTTCACGACGGCCGCGAGCAGCAGGGCGTCCTTGTTCGCCAGCAGCTCGGGCAGCGCGGAGTCGAAGGCCTCGCGCTCGGGCCTGAAGGTCAGGCCGAACTCGCGCGCCAGCGCGAACACCGCGTCCGCGTCCGGCTCCTCCGCCCTTCTGATCAGGAGATCGTCAGCCGTCATGATTGACGACACTAGATCGTCGCAGGTTCCCGGCGCAAACCTCAGAGGTCTCCCAGGCCCAGCTTGCGGGCGATGAGCATGCGCTGCACCTCGCTCGTGCCCTCCCCGATCTCAAGGATCTTGGCGTCGCGGTAGAAGCGCCCGACGGGGAACTCGTTCATGAACCCGTACCCGCCGAAGATCTGGGTCGCGTCGCGCGCGTTGTCCATGGCCGCGTTGGACGAGACCAGCTTGGCGATCGCCGCCTCCTTCTTGAACGGCTCTCCGGCCAGCATCTTCTCGGCGGCGTGGTGGTAGGCCAGGCGGGCGGTGTGCGCGCGTACCTCCATGTCGGCGATCTTGAACTGGATGGCCTGGTAGTGGCCGATCGGGTGGCCGAACGCCCTGCGCTCCCTGACGTACTTCAGGCATTCGTCGACGCATCCCTGGGCCAGCCCGACGCTGAGCGCGGCGATCGCGATGCGGCCCTCGTCGAGCGTCTGCAGGAACTGGGCGTAGCCCCGGCCGCGCTCGCCCAGCAGGTTGGCGGCGGGGACGCGGCAGTCGGTGAAGGACAGCTCACGCGTGTCGGAGGCGTTCCAGCCGACCTTGGAGTACTTCTTCGACACCGTGAACCCGGGCGTGCCGCTCGGCACCAGGATGGTGGAGATCTCCCGTTCGCCGGTGAGGGCGGCCACGCCGACGACGCCGGTGAGGTCGGTGCCTGCGTTGGTGATGAACGCCTTGGTCCCGTTGATCACCCACGTGTCGCCGTCGAGCACGGCCGTGGTGCGCATCCCGCCGGGCACGTCGGAGCCGCCGCCGGGCTCGGTCAGGCCGAACGCTCCCAGCATCTCGCCGGTGGCCAGCCTGGGCAGCCAGGTCTCGCGCTGCTCCTCGGTGCCGAACCTGAAGATCGGCATGGCGCCCAGCGACACCGCGGCCTCCAGGGTGATGGCCACGCTGGAGTCGACGCGGGCCAGCTCCTCCAGCGCCACGCAGAGCGCGAAGTAGTCGCCGCCCATGCCGGCGTACTCCTCGGGGAACGGCAGCCCGAACAGCCCCATGGCGCCCATCTGCCGCACGATGTCGTACGGGAATTCCTCGCGCTCGTAGTAGTCGCCGATCACCGGCGCGACGACCTCGCGCGAGAACGCCTCGACGGTCTTGCGGAGCTCTTCGTACTCGTCCTTGAGCATGGTCACCCTTTCGAAAGCGCCTGTACGACGCGGGATGGGCTGGGCCGGCCGAGCAGCTCCGCCAGCCAGACGCTGGTGGACACGAGCTTGCCCAGGTCGAGCCCGGTCTCGATGCCGAGCCCCCGCAACATCCACACGAGGTCTTCGGTGGCCAGGTTGCCGGTGGCGGACTCGGCGTAGGGGCAGCCGCCGATGCCTCCGGTCGAGGCGTCGACGGTGGTCACGCCGGCTCTGAGCGCGGCGAGGGTGTTGCTGAGCGCCTGCCCGTACGTGTCGTGGAAGTGCACGGCGAGCCGTTCGGGCGTACGGAAGGCGCCGATCAGGGCGGTGACGTGGCCGGGCGTGCCGACGCCGATGGTGTCGCCGAGCGACAGTTCGTGGCAGCCGAGCCCGAGCAGCCGCTCGCCGACCGCGACGACCTGCCTGATCGGCGTCGGGCCTTCCCAGGGGTCGCCGAAGCACATCGACACGTAGGCGCGTACCTTCAGCCCGTGGTCGAGCGCGCGGGCCACGACCGGCTCGAACATCTCGAACTGGCTCTCCAGGCTGCGGTTGAGGTTCTTCGCGGCGAACGTCTCGGTGGCGCTGGCGAAGACGGCGATCTCGTCGGCCTGGAGTTCGAGCGCCCGGTCGAGGCCGCGCAGGTTGGGGACGAGCACGGGATAGCGCACTCCCGGCTTCCTGCGCAGCCCGGCGAGCAGCTCTCCGGCGTCGGCCAGCTGCGGCACCCAGTCCGGGTGCACGAAGCTGGTGGCCTCGATGACCTTGTGGCCCGCGTCGGCGAGCCGGTGGATGAACTCGGCCTTGACCTCGACGGGCACGACGGCGGACTCGTTCTGCAGCCCGTCGCGGGGGCCGACCTCGTAGATCGTGACCTGCTGCGGAAGACCTTCCATCACGTACGGCATCACGCCTCCTCGGACTCGCGGCTGACCACCGCCAGGACGGCGTCCATGTCGACCGGCTGGCCCACCCGCACGGCCAGTTCGGTCACGGTGCCGTCGTGCGGGGCGGTGACCGTGTGCTCCATCTTCATGGCCTCGACGATGAGCAGCGGCTGGCCCTCGCCGACCCGCTCGCCGGGCTGCGCCTTGACCACCAGCACGGTGCCGGGCATGGGGCTGCGCACGGCGCCGTCGCCGGCCGCGGCGGCGCCCGGCCGGTCTCCCGGGTCGCCGATGAGGTGCCGGGTGAGCGCCCACGACGCGCCGTCCCTACCCAGCCAGAGCGTGTCGGCGTCGCGCGCGCACAGGTAACGCTCGGTACGGCCGCCCAGGGTGACGTGCAGGCGTACGCCGCCGGGGGCGTCGTCGATCGGCACGCGCGCCGGCCCCGCCGCCCCGTCGACCCGGACGCGCGCCGGCACCGCCTCGCCGTCGATCATGACGTCGGCCGCCTCCTCCGGCAGGCCGCGGACCCTGACCTCGTGCACGCCGTCCCGCGACTCCAGCCGCCACGTCGTCCAGGCCGGTTCGCCGACGCGCCACCCGTCCGTGACGTCCCACGGGTCGTCGCCCCGGGGCATGGCGTGGAAGACGAGCCCCGCCACGGCGAGCACCTCACCGGGCACCCCACCGGGCACCCCGCCGGGCACCTCGCCGGACGTCTCCGTGGCCGGCACCAGCTCGGGGAGCACCCGCTCGACCAGGCCGGTGTCCAGGTCCCCGGCCGCGACGGCCGGGTGGGCGGCGAGGGCGCGCAGGAACGGGATGTTGGTGACCACGCCGAGCACGGCCGTCCCGGCCAGCGCCCGGTCGAGCGCCGCGAACGCCGTCGCACGGTCGGGGGCCCAGGCGATGACCTTGGACATCATCGGGTCGAACGCCGTGCCCACGACGCCCCCCTCCGCCAGCCCCGAGTCGACCCGCACGACCGCTCCGCCCCCCGGGGTTCCGGGACCGCCGGCGGCCGGGTCGCCGGGCTCGCGCAGCGCCAGGACACGGCCTCCGCTGGGCAGGAAGCCGCGGGCCGGGTCCTCGGCGTAGACGCGCGCCTCGACGGCGTGGCCCGTGAGCCGCACGTCGTCCTGGCCGAACGGCAGCAGTTCGCCCGCCGAGACCCGCAGTTGCAGCTCCACCAGGTCGAGTCCGGTGACCAGCTCGGTCACCGGGTGCTCGACCTGCAGGCGGGTGTTCATCTCCATGAAGTGGTAGGCCCCGGTGGTGCCGTCCACGATGAACTCGACCGTGCCCGCCCCCACGTAGCCGACCGCGCGGGCGGCCTCCGCCGCGGCCGCTCCCATGCGGGCGCGCGTCTCGGGGCCGAGGAAGGGCGACGGCGCCTCCTCGACGATCTTCTGGTGCCTGCGCTGGAGGCTGCACTCGCGCTCGCCCAGGTGCACGACGTTGCCGTGGGTGTCGGCCATGATCTGGATCTCGATGTGCCGCGGGCTCTCGACGTAGCGCTCGATGAGCAGCGTGCCGTCGCCGAAGGCCGCCAGTGCCGTACGCCGGGCCGACGCGATCGCCTCGGGCAGCTCGGCGGCCGACCGTACGAGCACCATGCCCTTGCCGCCGCCGCCCGCGGACGGCTTGATCAGGGCGGGGAAGTCGTCCCAGTCCTCCAGGGAGGCGGGTTCGGCCCGGCCGGGCACCACGGGCACGCCCGCGGCCGCGACCGTGGCCTTGGCCCGGATCTTGTCGCCCATCGCTTCGACGGCGTCGGCGGGCGGGCCGACGAACACGAGCCCGGCCTGCGCGCAGCGCCGCGCGAACGCGGCGTTCTCCGCGAGGAACCCGTAACCCGGATGGACGGCCTGCGCCCCCGCTTCACGAGCCGCCGCGACGATCGCCTCGATATCCAGATATGTCGGCACCTCAAGGGCGATGTCCGCTTCGAGCGTGTGCTTCGCTCCCGCGTCGGCCGGCGTGTACACGGCCACCGACGTGATGCCGAGCCCGCGCAGCGTGCGGGCGATCCGTACGGCGATCTCCCCTCTGTTGGCGATCAGCACGGCCGTGAAGCCCGCCTGCCGCCCGGTGCTTCGCACGGTCTCCATTGCCTCGCTCACATCCTGAAGACGCCGTAACCGGCGGGTTCGAGCGGCGCGTTGGCCGCCGCGGACAGCGCCAGGCCGAGGACCGTGCGCGTGTCGACCGGGTCGATCACGCCGTCGTCCCACAGCCTGGCCGTGGAGTAGTACGGGTTCCCCTGGTGCTCGTACTGGGCCCTGATCGCGTCGGGGTCGGCGTCGCCCACGGTGGTGAGCACGTTCGCGGCCTGCTCGCCGCCCATGACCGAGATGCGGGCGTTCGGCCACATCCACAGGAACCTGGGCGAGTACGCCCGCCCGGCCATGGCGTAGTTGCCCGCGCCGAACGACCCGCCGATCACCACGGTGAACTTGGGCACCCGGGCGCACGAGACGGCGGTGACCATCTTGGCCCCGTGCTTGGCGATGCCGCCCGCCTCGTACGCCTTGCCGACCATGAAGCCGCTGATGTTCTGCAGGAAGACCAGGGGAATCCGGCGCTGGTCGCACAGCTCGATGAAGTGGGCGCCCTTCATGGCGGACTCGCCGAACAGGATGCCGTTGTTGGCGACGATGCCCACGGGATGCCCGTGGAGGTGGGCGAACCCGGTGACGAGCGTCGTACCGTACTCGGCCTTGAACTCCAGGAAGCGGGAGCCGTCGACGAGCCTGGCGATGACCTCGCGCACGTCGTAGGGCTGCCGGGTGTCGGCGGGCACGATGCCGTACAGCTCGCGCGGGTCGTACCGGGGCGGCTCCGGCGTGATCGTCTCCCAGGGGCGCTCGGCGCGCGGCGCCAGCGTGGAGACGATGTCGCGGACGATGGCCAGCGCGTGCGCGTCGTCCTCAGCGAGGTGGTCGGTGACGCCGCTGACCCGGGAGTGCAGGTCGCCCCCGCCGAGCTCCTCGGCGGTGACCTCCTCGCCGGTGGCGGCCTTCACCAGGGGCGGGCCGCCCAGGAAGATCGTGCCCTGGTTGCGGACGATGACCGCCTCGTCGCTCATCGCGGGCACGTAGGCGCCGCCGGCCGTGCACGAGCCGAGCACCGCGGCGATCTGCGGGATACCCTGGGCGGACATCGTGGCCTGGTTGTAGAAGATGCGCCCGAAGTGCTCGCGGTCGGGGAACACCTCGTCCTGCCTGGGCAGGAACGCCCCGCCGGAGTCGACGAGGTAGACGCAGGGCAGGCGGTTGTGCAGCGCCACCTCCTGCGCGCGCAGGTGCTTCTTGACGGTGATCGGGTAGTAGGTGCCGCCCTTGACCGTGGCGTCGTTGGCCACGACCACGCACTCGCGTCCCGAGATCCTGCCGACGCCCGTGATGATCCCCGCCGCGGGGGCCTGGTCGTCGTAGAGGCCGTTCGCGGCCAGCGGCGACAGCTCCAGGAACCGGGAGCCGGGGTCGAGCAGCCCGTCCACGCGGTCGCGCGGCAGCAGCTTGCCCCGTTCGACGTGGCGCCGCCGCGACCGCTCCGGGCCGCCGGGCGCGGCCGCCGTGAGCCGTTCGAGCAGTTCGGCCGCGAGCCGCTCATTGTGCTCGGCATGTCGTTTGTACGCCTCCGCGCCGGGCTCGGCCGCCGATCTCAGCACCGGCCACTCGCTCATAAGTCCCCTCCCATGGCTGGGATGTTAGTCATCATTAACGTAGTCGTCTAGCATGTGAGACGTGAGCACCGTCTCTCCATCTACCCGCAACCGCGGCAACCGGCGCGCGGAGATCCTGGAGGCGGCGGCCAGGCTGTTCGCCGCACGCGGCTTCCACGGGGTCTCGATCGAGGACATCGGCGGCGCGGTCGGCGTCTCGGGGCCCGCGCTCTACCGGCACTTCAGCGGCAAGGACGCCCTGCTGTCGGAGATGTTGCTGGACGTCAGCTCGCGGCTGCGCGAGTCGGCCGTCGCGGTCGCCACCTCCTCCCCCGGTCCGGCGGAGACGCTGGACGCGCTGCTCAACTTGCAGATCACGTTCGCGATCGAGCAGCCGGCCCTGATCACCGTGCACGACAGAGAGCTGGGCAACGTGCCCGAGCCCGCGCGGCGGCAGATCAGGCGGCTGCAGCGCCTCTACGTCGAGGAGTGGGTGACCGTGCTGGCCGAGCTGCACCCGGCCTGCCCGCCGGCGCGGCTGCGCGCCGCGACGCACGCCGTCTTCGGCCTGCTCAACTCGACGCCGCACAGCGCCGGCGAGCTGCCCGCCCAGGACATGCGGCCGCTGCTGCACACGATGGCGAGGGCCGCGATCGAGGCCTCGGTTAACGCGCGTTAACTTTCTCCGGCCAACCGGACATTACCTTGCCTATGCCAACTATCTAGATATATCGTCACGCTATCTCGATAGTTGGAGGCTCACGCATGCGTGACAACGACTTCTGGGACGCACCGCCGCCCGTGCTCCCGCCCGTCGCCCC
>NZ_SMLD01000246.1:0-10487 GCF_004352805.1 Nonomuraea mesophila | reverse complement strand
GGTCACCGCCGGCATGGGGGCCGAAGCTCCGATGCCCACGCCGTAGTGCCCGGAGCGCCCGGCCAGCTGCTCCTGCAGGGACTGCACGATCACGACGCGGCCCATGGGCATGTCGGCCGAGTCGACGGTGGTGACGCGCTTGGCGATGTCGCTGTCGTCGCGAATGTGGCCGATCGGATCACCGGGGACGGCGGTGAGGGCAGCCGGGCCTCCGGCGAGCACCGCGCCGTTGCCGCCCACGTCGAGCCCGTCGGCCACCGAGGCGAGCGCGCCCGCCTGGGCTTCGGCGATCTCCCCTTCGTACGGCTTCTCCGGCGCGAGCACCACCGCGAGCGTGGCCCGCTTGTCGGGGTCGCCGTCGAGGGTGAGCAGCCCACCGGTCTCGAAGGCGCTCAGCACCTCGGTGGTGGCGGCGTTGGGGGTGCCGACCTGGGAGGAGTCGGTGGTGATCAGGGCGGCGGAGAGCAGCGTGGCGGCGCGGTCCCAGGCGTTGGCGGTCTCGGCGAAGACCATGTTGGCCGGTTTGAGCTGGTTGACCAGGCCGTCGAGCACGCCCGCGCCCTTGGGGTCGAGGAACTTCTCCGTCAGCGTGACGCGCCCGGAGATCTCCGCGCCCGCTTCGCCGAGCACCTGCTGCGCCGCCTCACGGATCGTGGTGCTGGAACCCGGCGTCTCGACGAGGAGCACGCTCTGCCCGGCCAGGTCGCCCGCCACGATGTCGGGCGTCATGGAGGTGATGAGCGCGTCGTTGCCGGCCTCGCGGCCCTGCAACGTGTCGATCTGCCCGCGCAGATCCTTGTTCGTCGTGGTGAGCGCGGACGTCATCTCCTGCGCCGACTTGACCGCGGGCTCCTGCAACAGCGTGGTGCCCAGCACGATGCCCACCGCCAGGGCCAGGAAGACGGCGACGATGGAGACGAGGTGGTAGCGAAAATCGATCACGAGAAGAGTCCGACCAGCCAGAAGATGAACGCGTTCCAGGCGTCTTGCAGGCCGTTCAGCCAGGTCTGGCCGATCGGCGAGAGGGAGAGCGCGACCCCCATGGTGATCAACGCGGTGATCACCAGCAGGAGGAGCTGCGGGGTGGTGATGCGACTGCGGTAGAGCCTGCTCACGCCTTTGGCGTCGATGAGCTTGCTGCCGATGATCAGGCGGGTGAGGAAGGTGCTGGCCATGCCGGGGCGCCCCTTGTCGAGGAACTCCTCCAGCGTGCCGTGCGTGCCGACCGCGACGATCAGCTCGGCGCCCTTGCCGTCGGCCAGGAGCATCGCGATGTCCTCGCTGGTGCCGGTGGCGGGGAAGATCACGGCTTCGCGGCCGAGCTGGTGGACGCGTTCGAGCCCGGGGGCCCGGCCGTCGTGGTAGGCGTGCACGACGAGCTCGGCGCCGCAGGTCAGGGCCTTGGTGGAGACCGAGTCGAAGTCGCCGACGATCACGTCGGGCTGGTAGCCGGCGTCCAGCAGCGCGTCGGCGCCGCCGTCGACCCCGACGAGCACCGGACGGTATTCGCGGATGTAGGGCCGCAGCGTGGCGATGTCTTCCTTGTAGTGGTAGCCGCGCACCACGATGAGGACGTGCCTGCCCTCCATGGAGGTGCGGATCTCCGGCACGCCGACGCCTTCGATGAGGAGCCTGCCCTCACCGCGTACGTATTCCATGGTGTTGACGGCGAACGCCTCGATCTGGACGGCCAGCCCCGCGCGCGCCTCGGCCATGGCGGCCTCGACCGTCTCGATGCTCTGCTCGTCACCCTTGCCGACGATGTCGTCCTCGAGGTGGACCACGCCGTCGCAGACCCGCACGACGTCGCCGTCCTTGATCCGCTCGAACAACTCCTGGTTGGCGTTGTCGATGAACGGCACGCCGGCTTCGAGCAGGATCTGCGGCCCCAGGTTGGGATATCGGCCGCTGATGCCGGCGGCGGTGTTGACCACGGCCGCAGCTCCGCACGCGACAAGAGCCTCCGCGCTGACCCGGTCTACGTCGACATGGTCGATGATCGCAATTTCCCCCGGCTGGAGGCGTTTGGTGAGCCTCTTGGTCCGCCGGTCGATTCTCGCCACTGCCGTAACACCGGGAAGGCTGTCGGCCTTCCAACCGCGGAGGCCCGGCATTCTGCTCCCCGGAACCTTCATCATGACCATCCTGCCAGAGAGAAACGGCGCAGGGGCCACGCATGACGCGGCGTGTCCACTATGTCACCCAGGATCACCTGTCCGCCGCGGCCAGTCCCAGCAGTTCCTCGGCGTGCGCCCGGCCCAGCTCGGAGTCCTCGAGACCGGCCAGCATCCGGGACAGCTCACGCACGCGTCCCTCGTGGTCGAGGGCCACGACGCCGCTGCGCACGACGCTGCCGTCGCTCGCCTTCTCGACCACGAGATGCTGGTCGGCGAAGGCCGCCACCTGCGGCAGGTGGGTGACCACAATCACCTGCGCGGTCCGGGCGAGCCGGGCGAGGCGGCGTCCGATCTCGACCGCGGCCTTGCCGCCGACGCCCGCGTCGACCTCGTCGAACACGAATGTCGGCACCGGGTCCGCACCGGCGAACACCACCTCGATCGCGAGCATCACCCGGCTCAGCTCGCCGCCGGAGGCTCCCTTGTTGAGCGGCAGCGGCGGGGCGGCCGGATGGGCGGCCATCCGCAGCTCCACCTCGTCGCGGCCCTCGGGGCCGAAGTCCTCGCTCTGGCCGAGCTGGACGACGACCTTGGCGTGCGGCATGGCCAGCGCCGTCAGCTCCTCGGTCACGGCCTGGCCGAACCGCTCAGCGGCCGCCTCGCGCACCTTGGTGAGCTCGGCCGCCAGCTCGGTGAGCCGGTCGGTCAGCTCGTCGTGCTCGCGGGTCAGCTCGTCGATGCGCTCGTCGTCGCCTTCGAGCTCGGACAGGCGGGCGGCGGCCTGCTGCGCCCAGGCCAGCACCCCGGCGCTGTCCTCGCCGTACTTGCGGATCAGGCCGGACAGCACCGACCGGCGTTCCTGCACCGCCGCCAGCCGCGCGGGGTCCGCCTCGATCGACTCCGCGTACGCCGCCAGATCGGTGGCCACGTCGGAGATCAGGTAGCCCGCCTCGGCCAGCCGGTCGGCGACCCCGGCGAGCGCGGCGTCGAAGTCGCGCACCGCCTCGACCGCCGACTTCGCCTCGCCGAGCAGCGAGATCACGTCGTGCGGGCCCCCCGTGGCCTCCATGGGGTCGCCGAGCAGCGCGGTGTGCGCCGTGGTCGCGGCGCTGCGCAGCGCGTCGGCGTGCGAGAGCCGCTCCTCCTCGCCGCGCAGCTCGGCGTCCTCGCCCGGCTTGGGTTCGACCTTCTCGATCTCCTCCAGGCCGAAGCGGAGCATGTCGGCCTCCTGCGCCCGCTCCCTGGCCCTCGTGGTCAGCTCCTCCAGCAGCGCGGTGACCTTCTTGTGCCGTTTGTACGTCTGCGTGTAGGCCCGCAGCGGCTTGACCAGCTCATCACCCGCGTAACGGTCGAGCGCCGCGCGCTGCCGGGTCGCCTGGAGCAACCGCTGCTGGTCCATCTGCCCGTGCACCGCGACCAGGTCGTCGGCGAGGTAGGTCAGGGTGCCGACGGGCACCGTGCGCCCGCCGAGCCAGGCTCTGGACCTGCCCTCCGCGGAGACGGCCCGCGAGATGATCAGCGTGCCGTCCTCGACCTCGCCACCGATGTCCTCCACCTGCTGGGCGACGTGGCCGCCCGGCTGGACGAGGAGGGTTCCCTCGACGGTCGCCCTGTCGGCGCCCGGCCGGATGCGCGAAGGATCGGCCCGGCCGCCGAACAGCAGGCCGAGCCCGGTGACGACCATCGTCTTGCCCGCGCCGGTCTCGCCGGTGACCACGTTGAAGCCCGGCGAGAGCTCGAGAACGGCCTCATCGATGACGCCGAGCCCCTGGATGCGGACCTCCTCGACCCTTGGTCGCACTGCCCACTCCCGTTCACTGCCCTGTCTGATGGTCACCCGGATCTCCTCCGGAAGCCGGCAGCGGCTGCCGGCGCTGGACCGCTGGACCGCTGGGGGACGGCCCACCATGCCCAGGTGCGTGTCCACGTGATCCTACGCGCTCCGCCCTCCATTCACTCAGGGTCGCACCCTTCCGCGCCAGCCCTGCACGGGCAGCTCGAACTTGGCCACCAGCCTGTCGGTGAAGGGCGCCCCGGTGCTCTCCACGCCGTGCAGACGCGCCAGGCGTACGGGCTCGGCGCCCCTGCGGACCTCCACCCGCGTGCCCGGCGGCAGCTCGAACCTGCGGCGCCCGTCGCACCACAGGACCCCGCACGGCGTGTCGGGCAGGATCTCCACGGCCAGCGTGGAGCGCGGCGAGATGACCAGCGGCTTGGCGAACAGCGCGTGGGCGCTGATGGGCACCATGAGCAGCGCCTCCACCTCCGGCCACACGACCGGGCCGCCGGCGGAGAAGGCGTAGGCGGTCGAGCCCGTCGGGGTGGCGCAGATCACGCCGTCGCACCCCCATCTGGACAGCGGCCGGCCGTCGATCTCGGCGACGACCTCGAGCAGGCGCTCCTGCTTCTCGACGGTGACCTCGTTGAGCGCCCAGGTGTCGGCCAGCACCTGCCCGTTCATCCTGGCGACGACGTCGACCGTCATGCGCTCCTCGACGTCGTAGCGCCCCGCCACGACACTGTCGACGGCCGTGGCCAGGTCGGCGACCTCCGCCTCCGCCAGGAAGCCGACGTGCCCGAGGTTGACCCCCAGCAGCGGCGTGCCGGCCGGCCTGGCGAGCTCGGCCGCGCGCAGCAACGTCCCGTCGCCGCCGAGCACGATCATGACCTCGGCTTCCTTGGCCGCGCCCGGGTCGCCGGGCACGGCCTCGACCCTGGCGCTGCCGATCTCGTCGGCCTCGCTGTCGAGCACCATGACGGTGATGCCGGCGTCGATCAGGCGGTCGACGACCAGGCGCGCGCTCTCGACCGCGGCGTCACGCCCGGTGTGTACGGCGACCAGCACGGTCCGGTTCATTGCGGCCCTTCCTGGACGGCCCGCTGGATCTCTGCGTCGAGGTCGGCGACCGGCGGCTCGCCTTCCCCTTTGCCCAGCCAGAGGAGATATTCCACGTTTCCCGACGGCCCGGGCAGCGGGCTCGCGGTCACGCCGCGTACGGTCAGCCCCAGGTCCTGAGCCTTGGCGGCGGCGTCGCGCACGGCACTGGCCCGCAACACGGGATCGCGCACCACGCCACCCGCCCCGACACGGTCCTTACCCACTTCGAACTGCGGTTTGACGAGCATCACGAGATCGGCTCGCGGCGCGGCCACCTCGGCCAGGGCGGGCAGCACGATCCGCAGCGAGATGAAGGACAGGTCGCCCACGATCAGCGTGGGCGGCTCGCCCACCATGCCGGGGGTGAGGTCGCGCACGTTGACGCGCTCCATCACCGTGACCCGCTCGTCGGTGCGCAAGGACCAGGCCAGCTGGCCGTACCCCACGTCGACGGCCACCACATGGGCGGCCCCGCGGCGCAGCAGCACGTCGGTGAACCCGCCGGTGGACGCGCCCGCGTCGAGACAGCGGCGGCCCTCGACCGTCAGGCGCTCGAACGCCTCCAGCGCGCCGAGCAGTTTGTGTGCTCCGCGCGAAACGTAGTCGGGCCCGTCGTCCGAGGCGGCCACGACGATGGCGGAGGCGGTGTCGACCTGGGTGGCCGGCTTGCCGGCCCGGCGTCCGCCGACGGTGACCCGGCCGGCCTCGATGAGCTGGGTGGCCTGCTCGCGCGACCTGGCCAGCCCGCGGCGCACCAGCTCGCTGTCGAGGCGGATCCTGCGGCTCACCGCTGCCGGTCCGCGGGCCGCTCACCGGCACCCTGCCCAGCCGCAACGTGCCCAGCGGCAGCTTGCCCACCGGTAAGAGCCTGCCCGCCCGGGACCTGCCCGTCCGGGTCGTCCACGGCCGCCAGCACGCTCTCCAGCCCGGCGAACGCCTCGTCGAAGATCGCCACGTGCTCGCCCACCGGCTGCTCGCCCAGACGGCCGAGCCCGGCCACGATGGCGTCGACCCGCTCGTCGCCGGTCCCCTCCGGCAGCTCACTCATGTCTCGACGTTAACGCCTCCTGCGAGCGCCCGGGACCTTGGCGGGCCCGTCAGTCGTTGAGGGTCGTACGGGGTGCTACTGATGTGGAACGCTACCGTCCGCGAAGGAAGAAAGGATGCGCATCATGGCAAGCGTCGAGGAGTGCCGGGCGGCACTGGCCAGGCTCGTCGACCAGTTCGACGAGATCGACGAGGCCGACCGTGCCAAGCACGTCGTCGAGCGCACGGTCAGCTGCCGGATCTCGGACCTCGACGTGACCTTCCACGGCCGCCTGACGCACGGGGGGCTCGACCCGTTCGCCGAGACCCCTCCGGCCGACGGCAAGCCGGCCGACGTCAAGCTCACGATCGTCAGCGACGACCTGATCGCACTGGTCGACGGGGAGCTCGACCTGGCGCGCGCGCTGCTCGGGGGGCGGGTGAAGGTCGACGCCAGCTTCGGCGACCTGCTGCGGCTGCGCAAGCTGATCTGAGGGGCTGCTGACGCGCACCATCGCTCATTTAATTAATGGCTCCGTTAATCATTAGGCGTTAGAGTGAAGTAATGCATGCGATCATCGAGGCCGAGGGTCTGCGCCGCACCTTCGGGGACCACCACGCCGTCGACGGGCTGGACCTGGCGGTGGCTCCCGGCGAGATCTTCGGGCTGCTCGGTCCCAACGGCGCGGGCAAGACCACCACGATCAAGATGCTGTCCACGCTGCTCCCGCCGAGCGCGGGCGCGGCGCGGGTGTGCGGGTTCGACGTGGTGACGGAGGCTGGAGCCGTACGCCGCCGCATCGGCTACGTGATGCAGCAGGTCTCCCCCATGGGTCACTATCTGCTGACCGGCAGGGAGAAGGCCGAGATCGAGGCGTCCCTCTACCATGTGCCGCGGCGGCGGGTGAAGGCCAGGGCCCGCGAGGTCCTGGAGCTGGTCGGGCTGTCGGCCAGCGCCGACCGCCCCGTGGCGGGTTATTCGGGCGGCATGCAGAAACGCCTCAACCTGGCCTGCGGGCTGCTGCACCAGCCCGAGCTGCTGATCCTCGACGAGCCGACGCTCGGCCTCGACGTGCAGTCGCGCCACCACCTGTGGCAGCACATCCGCTCGCTCTGCGACGAGGGCATGAGCGTGCTGCTGGCCACCAACTACATGGACGAGGCCGACCGGCTCTGCGACCGGCTGGTGATCATCGACCACGGGCGGCAGGTGGCCGGCGGCGCTCCCGCCGAGCTCAAGGCGGCGACCGGAGCGGCCTCTCTCGACGAGGTCTTCCTCCGGCACACCGGGCACGCGCTGCGGGAGGAGGCCGCATGATGTGGTCACAGGAGGTGCTGGCGCTGTCCAGGCGTTGGCTGCTCATGGCGCTGCGCGAACGGCTCAGCCTGCTGTTCGGCGTGCTGCAGCCGGCCGTGTGGCTGGTCTTCTTCGCGGGCGCCCTCGGCGGCGCGGTCGATCCCCGGGTGGTGGGCACGGGCGACTACATCGCGTTCGCCGTGCCGGGCATCATCGCGTTCACCGTGGTGGGCAACGGGGTGACGGCGGCGACGCCGCTGCTGTTCGACAAGGAGACGGGCTATCTGGACAAGCTGCTCAGCATGCCGATCAGGCGCAGCTCGCTGATCATCTCGCGGTTCCTGTTCCAGACCGGCATGAACACGGCTCAGACGCTGGTCATCCTGCTGGTGGCGCTCGTCCTCGGCGTACGGCCGGAGTCCGGTCTCCTGGGAGTGCTGGTGATCCTGCTGGCGACGGCCCTGCTGACGCTGGCGCTCACCGCCGCGGCGATGGCCCTGGCCTGCGCGGTGCCCTCCCACGGCACGTTCTTCGCGGTCACGGGGTTCGCCACGCTGCCGCTGCTGTTCATGAGCAACGCGTTCGTGCCGCTGTCCGCCATGCCGGCGTGGATGGAGGCCGTGGCCAGGGTCAACCCGCTCACCTACGCCATCGAGGCCATCCGGCTGCTCGTGCTGCGCGGCTGGAGCGGCGGCGTGCCGCTGTCGCTCGCGGCGCTGGTCGTGGCCTGCGCTCTGCTCCTCACCGTGGGTGCCTGGCAGTTCGCCCGCCAGACCGCTGAACGGATCGCATGAGCTTCTTTCGCCCGCCAGACCGCTGAACAGCTCGCATGAGCTTCTGACGGCTGCCCCTATCCGACCCGATCCAGTACGGGCTTGACGGCGCCCTCCTCGATCCGCCCGTCGCCGGCCGCGGACCAGGCAGCGTCGCAGGCGGCACGGAGCCCGTCGATCCGGTCTCCGTCACCGTCGAGGCACAACACGCCGTCGCGCCACCGCGCCCGCCACCCGCCGCAGGAACCGTCGCGCACGTCGGGATAGGACCGCAGCAGCGCCCCCAGGTCCTCCCCGACGTACGTGGGCCGGTGCCGGGGCGCCGCCGTCAGCACCTCGACCGGCGTGGCCACGCCCGTCAGCACCAGCAGGCTCTCCACCCCGGCGTTGGAGGCGCCCTCGATGTCGGTGTCGAGCCGGTCGCCCACCACCAGGGGCCGCCGGGCTTCCGTACGCAGCATCGACTCCCGGTGCAGAGGCGGGTCCGGCTTGCCCGCGTACACCGGCTCCACCCCCGTGGCGGCGGCGATCACCCGGACCATCGACCCGTTGCCCGGCAGTTCCCCGCGGCGCGTGGGCATCGTGCTGTCGCGGTTGGAGGCCACGAAGAGCGCCCCCTGCCGCACGGCGAGCGTCCCCTCCGCCAGCAGCTCGTACGACAGACCTGGCGCGATCCCCTGCACCACGGCGGCGGGCGATTCGGCGGCGGCGGACACAGGCCTCAGCCCCTGGTCGCGTACGGCCAGCCGCAGCCCCGACCCGCCGACCACCAGCACGTTCGAACCCGGCGGAACCCGCTCCGCGACCAGCCGGGCCGCCGCCTGGGCCGACGTGACCACGTCGGAGGCCGCGGCGGGCGCGCCGAGCTCACGCAGGTGCGCGGCGATGGCCGCCGGCGTCCGGGAGGCGTTGTTGGTCACGTACGCCAGCCGCACTCCCCTCAGCCGGGCCGCCTCCAGCGCCGCCGGGGCGCCCGGAACCGCGTGGCCCCCCAGGTAGACCACGCCGTCGAGGTCGAGCAGCAGGGTGTCATAGCCGTCGATCAGCACAGCGCCTCTTCCCGATTGACTCTCACGCCGCGTGCGACTTTAGCGCCGCCCTCGCACACACCTGCGGAAGGGATGCGCCTTGTCCGCGAACCTGAACCTCACCCCCAAGGAACGCACCGAACTGTTCGCCGATTTCCGTCCGGAGGAGCACGTGGGGGAGGCCGAGCGGCGCTGAGACTGCACCCAGGGACGGAACGACGCGCCGCCTCACGCTTCAGGATGGAACGACGCGCCGCCTCGCGTTCCAAGGAGGACCGGGGACACCGCACGGCCGAGGCCGCAGGCATCTACGCGCGCATGGCCGACCGCATGCGAACGGGCGCGCCGGCGGACGGCGAGCAGGCAATGGCCTGGCGGAGAATCAACGCGGAGGAGGCAGAACGGCGCTGGGGCCGGCGGCCTACCTTCGGAGGGTCATCGCTACCAACGTCATCCGCCCGTCATCCGCCACGGCCGCGTGACCCGTGACCGGGGACGGCTCTGGGAACACCCGGTGTCCGGCGCCCGCCCCTGAGCCGTCCGCTCGTCCGGGACCGCCTCACCTCAGAACGCTCATCCGTCGCGGCCCGAAGATCAGTCCTGTCGTTACGTCTCCCGGCGCGCGCGCAGGGTCGCCCGGACACTCTTCAACGCGGAAACGTAATGCCCTTCGTCCGGCCGCATGGCGACCGCGATGGCCAGCGGTTCCTGTGCGCCCTCCACGTCCCCGGTCCGCCACAAGGACAATCCGAGACCGAAATAGGCGTAATCCTCGGCCGGGTTGGCGTCCACGATCTGACGGAAACTGACCGCTGCCTCAGCGTATTGGCGGCTATTGAACTGCGCCCTGGCCAGCGCCTCCAGAATGCTGCGTGATTCCGGCTCGGCCGCGGCGGCTCTCTCCAGCAAGGCCGCCGCTGCCGCCGGGCTGCCGTCCTTCAACAATCGCACCCCACGCTGATACCAGTCGTAAACACCGCCCTCAGGAGTTCCCCAGCTCCCGTCATGAACGTTGTCACCCTGACCCATACGTGAGGACTCCTTCATCGCTGAATGGGGATCCCCGTCCCGCCCTGCTGCGGAACCGAACCGGCCGCAACCCCGGGGCGACTTCCGGACGGCGTAGAAGTTTATGGGAGCATGCCCGGTATGGGGACTCCTGAACTGCCGGTGCCTGATGGACTGGTGCTACGGCCCTTCCGTGGCGTGCGTTTCTCTGTCGACGATCCCGCCAAGGTGACCTCTCCGCCGTACGACCTGATCTCCGACGCCGACGTCGTGGACCTGCTCAACTCCCACCCCGACAACGTCGTACGGCTCATCCTTCCCTGCTCGTCCCCGGGTGACCCGTCCACCACCACCATCCCC
>NZ_SMLD01000245.1:0-10716 GCF_004352805.1 Nonomuraea mesophila | reverse complement strand
ATGGATCCGCAGCAGCGGTTGTTGCTGGAGGCCTCCTGGGAGGCGATTGAGCGGGCGGGGATCAGTCCGGTGGGGTTGCGGGGGAGCCGGACGGGTGTGTTCGCGGGTGTGATGTATCACGACTACGGGTTGGGGACGCCGGCGAATACCAGTGGTGGGAGTTTGGTGTCGGGGCGGGTGTCGTACACGTTGGGGCTTGAGGGTCCGGCGGTGACGGTGGATACGGCGTGTTCGTCGTCGTTGGTGGCGTTGCATTGGGCGGCGCAGGCGTTGCGGTCGGGTGAGTGTGATCTGGCGTTGGCCGGTGGTGTGACGGTGATGTCGACGCCGGGGATGTTCATTGAGTTCTCGCGGCAGCGTGGGCTGGCGGTGGATGGGCGGTGTAAGGCGTTCTCGGCTGGTGCTGATGGCACGGGTTGGGGTGAGGGCGTTGGTGTGCTGTTGGTGGAGCGGTTGTCGGACGCTGAGCGTAACGGCCACCGGGTCCTGGCCGTGGTGCGGGGTAGTGCGGTCAATCAGGATGGTGCGAGTAACGGGATCACGGCTCCGAACGGTCCTTCGCAGCAGCGGGTGATCCGTCAGGCGCTGGCGAACGCGGGTCTGTCGCCGGCCGAGGTGGACGCGGTCGAGGCGCACGGCACCGGCACGAAGCTCGGTGACCCGATCGAGGCGCAGGCCATCCTCGCGACGTACGGGCAGGACCGGGAGCAGCCGCTCTGGCTCGGCTCCCTGAAGTCCAACATCGGCCACACCCAGGCCGCAGCCGGTGTGGGCGGTGTGATCAAGATGGTCATGGCGCTGCGCAACGGCATGCTTCCCCAGACCCTGCACGCTGACGAGCCGTCGCCGCACGTGGACTGGTCGGCGGGTGCGGTGCAGTTGCTGACCGAGGCGCGGCCGTGGCAGGAGAACGGGCATGCCCGGCGGGCGGCGGTGTCGTCGTTCGGGATCAGCGGCACCAATGCGCACGTGATCATCGAGCAGGGCCCGGTCGCGGAGCCGGAGCCGGAACGCGCCGGCGAGCAGCCGGTCGTGCCCCTGCTGGTGTCGGCGAAGAACCCGGAGGCGCTTGAGGCCCAGGCCGGGCGGCTCGCGTCGTGGATCACGGCACGACCCGAGCTGGACCCGGCCGATGCGGCGTGGTCGCTGGCGACGGGCCGGGCGGTGCTGGAGCAGCGCGCGGTGGTCGTGGGTGCTGATCGGGACGAGTTGGTGGCGGGTCTTCGGGAGCTGGCTCCCGTCGCGATCATGCCTGTTGGGAAGCTGGCGTTGTTGTTCGCCGGTCAGGGGAGTCAGCGGGTCGGCATGGGAGCTTCCCTCGTCGAGAGGTTCCCGGTGTTCGCCGAGGCGTTGGATGAGATCTGTGCCCGGTTCGAGCCGTTGTTGCCGCATCCGTTGCGTGAGGTGATGTTCAGTGATCCCGAGGGGGTGCTGAATGAGACGGGGATGACCCAGCCGGCGTTGTTCGCTTTCGAGGTCGCGCTGTATCGGTTGCTGGAGTCGTTGGGTGTGCGGGCCGATGTGCTGGTCGGGCATTCGATCGGGGAGATCGCGGCTGCTCATGTGGCTGGGGTGTTCTCGCTGGAGGACGCCTGCACGCTGGTGGCGGCTCGTGCCCGGTTGATGCAGGCGCTTCCTTCTGGTGGGGCGATGCTGGCGGTGGCCGCTGCGGAGGCCGACGTCCTGCCGCTCCTGCAAGGCCGTGAGGATCGGGTGGGGATCGCGGCGGTGAACGGTCCGGCTGCGGTGGTGGTGTCGGGTGATGAGGCGGCGGTCGCGGAGATCGAGGCTCAGGCCCAGGTGCGTACTCGGCGGTTGCGGGTGTCGCATGCTTTCCATTCGCCGTTGATGGAGCCGATGCTGGCCGAGTTCGCGCAGGCGATTGACGGGATCGCCTTCCACGAGCCGAGTCTGGCGATCGTTTCGAATGTGACCGGTCGTCTGGCTGAGGCGGGTCAGCTGACCGACCCTGCCTATTGGGTTGAGCATGTGCGTGGGGCGGTGCGGTTCGCGGATGGGGTGAGGGCTGCTGAGGCGACGCACTTGTTGGAGGTCGGCCCGGATGGGGTGCTGACCGGGCTGGCGCAGCAGAGTGTTGAGGATGCGGTGTTCGTCCCGGCCGTGCGCAAGGATCGCGACGAGACCCGGGCGCTGATCGAGGCGCTGGGTGGGCTGCACGTCCAGGGCATCGCCGTGGACTGGACGAAGGTGCTGACCCCCGGCCGGCTCGTCGATCTGCCCACGTATGCCTTCCAGCACGAGCGGTTCTGGGTGCCGGCCAGTCTGGAGTCGCAGGACGTCGGTGCGGCCGGGCTGGGCGCCATCGAGCACCCGTTGTGGAGCGCGGTGACCGAGGTGGCCGGCGGCGAGTCGGTGGTCTTCTCGGGCCGGTTGTCGCCGGCCGGGCAGCCGTGGCTGGTCGATCACCAGGTCGACGGCCGGGTGGTGGTGCCGGGAGCAGCGCTGGTGGAGCTGGCGCTGCGGGCCGGTCAGGAAGTGGACTGCCCGCGGCTGGCGGAGCTGACCATGCAGGCGCCGCTGCTGGTGCCGGACGGGCAGGGCGTGGACATCCAGCTCGTGGCGGGGCCCTGCGACGATGCCGGTAGCCGCCAGGTGAGCCTGTACTCGCGTGCGGGTCAGGACGAGTGGACGTTGCACGCACAGGGCGTCCTGTCCGAAGAAGGCGAGAGGCCGACGGCCGGTATGGAGCAGTGGCCGCCGGCTGGTGCCCGGCCGGTCGATGTCGAGCACCTGTACGACGACATGGCGGCGATGGGCCTTGAGTATGGGCCCTTGTTCCAGGGGTTGGTCGCGGCCTGGCAGCATGAGGACGCGGTGTTCGCCGAGATCGCTCTGCCCGAGCAGGGGCATGGGGAGGCGGGCCGGTTCGGGTTGCATCCGGCGTTGCTGGACGCGTCCCTGCATGCCGCCGCGCTGGGCGACCTGGTTCCGAGGGCGGAGGGCAGGCCGTATCTGCCGTTCGCCTGGAGCGGCGTGGAGTTGCACGCGGCCGGGGCGACGGGTCTGCGGGTCAAGGTCACCCGAGGCTCCTCCGACACCAGCATCGTGTTGAGCATCGCCGACGACAGCGGCGCTCCGGTGGCCGAGATCGGCGCACTGACCCTGCGTGCCCTGTCCACCGACCTCACCGCAGGCAACCCGACCTCCCTGCACCAGCTCGACTGGACCGAGACCCCGTCCGCCTCCGAGCAGGACGCTCCCCGGTGGCTCGTGCTCGGGACCGACGACCTGGGTACGGGGGCGGAGGTCCACCCGGACCTGGCTTCTCTCGACCCGGCGGACGTCCCGGTTCTGACCCGCTGCGCGGGCGGGGACCTGCACGCCACGACCCACGCGGCCCTCGCCCTGGTGCAGGACTGGCTGGCCGACGAACGCCTGGCGTCGTCGCGGCTGGTCATCGTCACCCACCAGGCCGTCGCGGCGGCCGAGGGCGACGTTCCCGACCCGGCGCAGGCGGCGGTGTGGGGCCTCGTACGGGCCGTGCAGTCGGAGCAGCCCGGCCGCCTCGTGCTGCTGGACGCCGACACCGAGGATCTGGACGCCGAGCCGGCCGGCCGGGCGCTGGCGAGCGGCGAGTCCCAGATCGCCGTGCGGGCCGGCAGGCTCCTGACGCCGAAGCTGGGCCGCGCGACGGACCTGGAGCAGCACGAGCCGGTGTTCGGGCCCGACGGCACCGTCCTGGTCACCGGCGGAACGGGCGGCCTGGGCGCGCTGGTCGCCCGCCACCTGGTCACCGAGCACGGCGTCAGGAACCTGCTCCTGCTCAGCAGGCGCGGCCAGGACGCACCCGGCGCCCCCGAGCTGGTGGCGGAGCTGTCCGAGCTGGGCGCCGAAGCCACCGTGGCGGCCTGCGACGTGGCCGACCGCGATGCCCTCGCCACCCTGCTGGAGAGCGTGGACGAGCTGGCGGGCGTAGTGCACACGGCCGGCGTCCTGGACGACGGCGTCATCGCCTCCCTCACCCCCGAACGCCTGGACACCGTACTCAAGCCCAAGGCCGACGCAGCCCGCCATCTGCACGAGCTCACCCGGCACCGTGACCTGCGGGCGTTCGTGGTGTTCTCCTCGCTGGCCGGAGTGCTCGGCAGCGCGGGCCAGGCCAACTACGCCGCGGCCAACGCCTACCTGGACGCCCTGGCCCACCAGCGCCACGCGGACGGCCTGCCGGCCACCTCGCTGGCCTGGGGGCTCTGGACGACCAGCGGCATGGCGGGCGAGCTGTCCGCGGCCGACCTGCGCCGCATGGAGCGCGCAGGGGTCAGGCCGCTGTTCCCCGAGGAGGGGCTGGCGCTCTTCGACCTCGGCGTGCGCTCCGGCAGGCCCGTGCTGGTCCCGGCGAAGTTCACCAAGGCCAGGAACCGCGGCAAACCCCGCCGTACGCGGCAGGGCCAGGGGCTCGCGGAACGGCTCGCCACGATGGAACCGGCCAAGATCGAGGCCACCCTGTCCGAGGTCGTCAGGGGCCAGGTGGCCGCGGTGCTCGGGTTCGCCGACGAGTCGGCGATCGAGCCGCAGCGCCAGTTCCAGGAGCTCGGCTTCGACTCGCTGACCGCGGTGGAGCTGCGCAACCAGCTCAACACGGCCACCGGGCTGCACCTGCCCGCCACGCTGATCTTCGACTATCCGACTCCCCACGACCTGACGCGGTTCGTCCTGGAGCAGCTCTTCCCGGCGGTCGCGGCGGGCACGGCCGAGCCTGCCGACGCCCGCAGCGACGCCGAGGTGCGCCAGCTCCTGACGAGCATCCCGATCGAACGACTGCGTGCGGCCGGGCTGCTGGACAGCCTCGTGCGTCTGGCCGGCCCGGAGGACGAGGAGACAGACGGCAGGACCGAGGAGATCGACAGCATGGACGCCGACCTCCTGATTCAACTCGCCCTTGAAGGCGGGAGTTCCTAGTCAAAGGAAATGATCATGAATCTGGTTACCACTTGGACGACGCTCAAAGAATCCGACTCGGACAACCTCGTCCTCTGCGTCGACTTCACGGAGACCGGCCGGGCGGAGGCGGGCTTTCCCGACCTGCTGGCGAAGATGGACTACGACGGGACGTTCTGGCACGTCTCTCCGCCCGCCGTGGCGCCCGGAGCGGGCATCGACGGCACCGCCTATGTGCGTTCGTGGTTCGAGCCGCTCAAGGCGAGCGGCCGGAAGGTCCACGCGGTCATGGGTTACTGCATCGGCGCCGTCTACGCGGCCGAGCTCGTGAAGCTGCTGGAGGAGGAGCAGGGCGAGGCGCCCCGGCTGATCCTCTTCGACCCCGAGCCGACCAGCCTGGAGAACATCTACTTCCAGTTCGGCAAGGTCTTCGGCATTCTCTCCTCGATCCTCAACGAGGAGGACGTCGCCGAGACCCGCGAGGCCATGGACCGTCCCCTCCAGCAGGAGGGCGTCACGGTCGAGGGTTACGCCACCCAGCTGTACGCGAAGTTCCGCGACGTCGGGCACCGCGCGTTCGAAAGAGCCGGGCTCGACCCGGAGTACTCGGAAGAGATGTGGGGCACGTTCAGCGCCTTCCTGTCCTTCCTCACCTACGCCGACCACCTGGATCCCTGGGAGGGGTGGCAGCGCGCCACCGCGGTGAGCTCGTCCAACCCCCGGAACGGCCTGAACGGGCTGCGCCAGGCCGGCCGCGACGCCGTCGTGGCCGAGGAACTCAGGTTCGACAAGGGCCATGACGTGTTGCTCACCGACGACGAGATCGCCAGGGCCGTCACCAAGCTGCTGGAGAGATGATCATGGAGCAGATGCTGGGCCAGCGCCCCACCCGCAAGGAGCAGGCGCTGTGGCTGCTGGAAGAGCTCGTCCCCGGTGCGGGGGTGAACAACCTGGCCGTGGCGTTCCGCGTGACCGGCCGGGCGCGGCGCGACCTCCTGCTGGAAGCGGTCAACCACGTGCTGCACCGCCACGAGATCCTGCGCACGGTGTTCAGGGTCGAGCCGGAGGGCATGGTGCGCGAGGTCGTGCCCGCCGAGCAGGCCGTGCTGCGGTTCGAGGAGGCCCCCTGGGACGCCACGCGCGAATGGCTGACGGAGTTCGTCGCGCGGCCGTTCGAGCCGGGCGGCGAGCTGCTGGTGCGCGCCGCGGTGCTGGAGGAGGACGGGGGCGAGGTCTACTGCCTGGCCGTCCACCACGCGATCTTCGACGGGCTGTCGACGCCGCTGCTGACGAACGAGCTCGTGACCGTCTACGACGCGCTCGTGGCGGGCGAGTCGCCGGCGCGCGACGTCGTACCGGCCTGGGAGGAGCCGGACGCCGACCCGCGCAGCGGCGCGTTCTGGCGCGACAAGCTCGACGGCTTCCACGCCGGCGACCTCGACCTGTGGTGCGAGCAGGCCGAGACCTCCCAGACGACCCTCGTGGGCGACGTGCTCAACTGGGAGCTGTCGCCCGCCGCCCGCGACGCGGCCCGGCGCATGCAGCGCGAGCTGCGGGCCCCCGAGTCGGTCATCCTGCTGGCCGCGTACGGCGTGCTGCTGGCCGCCCACGGCGCAGGACCCGACCTCACCATCGGCTCGCCCGTCAGCGTGCGCACCCCGGAGGCCGCCACCCGGATCGGCTACCACATCAACGTGCTCACCCTGCGCACGCGCATCCACTGGGCGAACACGTTCCGCACCCACGCGCGCAACACCCGGCGCACCTTCATGGAGGCCATGTCGCACGCCGGCTACCCGGTGGACGACCTGCTGGAGATCGTGCCGCGCGACGGCTGGCGCAACAACCTGTTCCGGCACACGTTCAACTACGTGCCCGCCGACCTGACGGCCGGGTTCACGCTGGGCGGCCTGCCCGCCGAGCAGGTGGTGGTCGAGAACGGCTTCAGCAAGTTCGACCTGGAGTTCTTCGTCACCTCCACCCCGGACAGCATCAAGATCCGGACCGCGTTCTGCGTGGACGTGCTCGACCGGGCCGACGTGGAGCTGCTGCTGTCCCGCTACGACGAGCTGCTCGTCACGCTCGCCGAGCAGCCCGACCAGCCGCTCGCGGACATCCCCGTGTGGTGCTACCAGGACCGCGCGGCCATCGAGATGGCCAACGCCACCGAGCACACCGTGACGCCCGCGACCGTGCTGGAGAAGATCGCCCGCAAGGTGTCCGCCGCGCCGCCGGAGGACGTCGTGGCCGTGGTCGACGGCGACAGGGAGGTCGGCCTGCGCCGGTTGTGGGCCGCCGCCGAGGCCACCCGCGACGCGCTCCAGGCCGCCGGGGTGGGCAGGGGCGACGTCGTCGCGCTGCTCGCGCGGCGCTCTCCCGAGCTGGCCGCGGCGGCGCTCGGCGTGTGGCTGGCCGGGGCCGCGTACCTTCCGCTCGAACCCGACCACCCGCAGCAGCGCCTCGACTACCAGCTGGACGACGCCGGCGCGGCCGTGGTCCTCGCGGGCGACGGCATCACCGTCTCCGGCGAGCGTACGGTTCTGCCCCTCGTCTCCGCCGACGCGGTCACCCCGGTGTCCGGGACGGTGTCACCGTTCAGCTCCGTCAGGCCGGAGGACTGCGCGTACCTCATCTACACCAGCGGCTCGACCGGGCTCCCCAAGGGCACCCTGATCGACCACTACAGCCTCGCCAACCTGATCTCGCACTTCGCGCACCAGCTGTCGGCGGGGCCGCGCGACACCGTGCTCTGGCTGACCACGTTCAGCTTCGACATCTCCGCGCTGGAGCTGTTCCTGCCCCTGACGGCGGACGCCCGGCTGGCCATCGCGCCGGACGACGCCCGCACCCAGGGCGAGCCGCTCGCCGAAGCCCTGCGGCGCTACCACGTCACCATCGCCCAGGCCACGCCCACCACCTGGCGGCTGGTCGTGGACCAGGTGGCCGGCGAGCTGGAGGGCTGCCGCGTGCTCTGCGGCGGCGAGCCCATGCCCGCCGTCCTCGCCAAGCGGCTGGCCGCCACCGGCTGCGAGCTCTACAACGTGTACGGCCCCACGGAGACCACGATCTGGTCCACCGCCGGACGCATCGACCCGGCCGCGGACCGCGTCGACGTGGGCGTGCCCATCGCCAACACCAAAGTGTACGTGGCCGCCCCCGACGGCCGCCCGCTGCCCGTCGGCACCCGCGGCGAGCTGTGCATCGCCGGCGACGGCGTGGCCATCGGCTACCACAACCGGCCGGAGCTGACCGCGGAACGGTTCGGCGAACACCCCGTGTACGGCCGCTTCTACCGCACGGGCGACCTGGCCCAGTGGACCTCCGGCGGCAAGCTGGAGATCCTCGGCCGGCTCGACCGCCAGATCAAGCTGCGCGGCAACCGCATCGAGCTGGCCGAGGTCGAGGGCGTGCTGCTGGCGCACCCGGACGTGCGGGCGGCCGCCGTCGTGGTGGTCGGCGACCCCAGCGCCGACGCCGTGCTGTGGGCGTTCGTGGTGGCGCCCGACCGGCCCGAGGTCACCGGCGAGCTGTGGGAGCACGCCAGCGCGTCGCTCCCGTACGCGGCCACCCCGCAGGAGTACGTCGCCGTGGACGCCTTCCCGATGACCGGCAACGACAAGGTCGACTACCCGGCCCTGCGCAAGCTGGCGATGGAGCTGCGCAGCACCGCCGAGACCACCGCGGAGGAGGCCGACCTCCCGGCCGGCACCGGGGACGCGCTGGTCGACTCCCTCGTGGCGCTCTGGAAGGCCATGCTGAACCGTACCGATCTCGGCCCCGACAGCCACTTCTTCGCGCTCGGCGGGCACTCGCTGCTGGCGGTCAAGCTGCTGCAGGAGATCAAGAAGGCGACCCAGATCCGGCTCAAGCTGAAGGACATCTTCGAGGAGCCCACCCCGGCCGGTCTCGCCCGCAGGCTGCAGGCCGCCGACCCGAATTCCTGACCAGGCGCGGCCGGGCACCCCCGCCCGGCCGCCGGCACGACGTAAGCGGCACTAGTGGATAGGCGGGTTGTCTCGTGTTGGAGAAAGTCGAGGAAGTACGGGCTGTTCCGTCCGCGCGGCCGGGTCGTTCCCCCGGCGCGCCACCGACCCTGGAATCGATGCGCGCCGACATCGCGGCCCAGCTCGACCTCGACCCCTCCGAGGTCACGGACGGCGCCGACCTGATCAGCCTCGGCCTCGACTCGCTCCGCGCGATGCGGCTGGCCGGGCGGTGGCGGCGGGCGGGAGCAAGGATCGTCTTCGCCGAGCTGGCGACGGAGTTCACCCTCGCGGCCTGGTGGTCGCTGGTGCGCTCCCGGCTGGCCGAGGCCGCTCCCCGGCAGGAGCCCGAGCAGGCCGTGGACGAGACGGCGCCGTTCCCGCTCACCCCCGTCCAGCTCGCCTACTGGATCGGCCGCGGCGACGGTCAGGTCATCGGGGGCGTCGGCTGCCACGCCTACCTGGAGTTCGACGGCTCAGGCGTCGACCCCGAGCGGCTGGAACAGGCCGTACGCGCTCTCGTCGCCCGCCACGGGATGCTCAGAGCCGTCTTCCACGACGACGGCACCCAGCAGATCATGGACACCAGCCCGTGGCCGGGCCTGACCGTGCACGACCTGTCGGAGCTCGGCGACGACGCCGCGGAGCACATCAGGGAACTGCTGTCGCACCGCCGCTTCGACGCCTCCCGCGGCGAGGTGTTCGACGTGCGGCTGTCGCTGCTGCCGGACGGCCGGTCGAGGGTGCACTTCGAGGTGGACTTCCTCGTCGCCGACGTGCTCGGCCTGCAGATCCTGCTGAAGGACCTGGCCCGGCTCTACCTGGAGCCCGGCACGCCCATGCCGGCCCTGGCCTGCTCGTTCCCCCGCTACCTCGCCGCCAGGGGCGAGGAGCGGGCGGCCCGGCGTGCCCGCGACCAGGAGTACTGGCGCGGCCGGCTGGACGAACTGCCCGGCGCGCCGCAACTCCCGCTCGCGACCGAGCCGGCCACGATCACCAGGCCCAGGTTCGTCCGCCGCGAGAGGTGGCTGTCGACCGGCGCGTGGCAGCGCATCCAGGAGCAGGCCCGCGTGCACGGGCTCACCCCCGCCATGGTGCTCGCCGCCGCCTACTGCGAGGTGCTGGCCGCGTGGAGCGGCGAACCCCGCTTCCTGCTCAACCTGCCGCTGTTCGACCGGGACGACACCGTGCACCCCGACGTCGCCCACCTGGTCGCCGACTTCACGAACCTGATCCTGGTCGCCGCCGACCTGTCGGAGCCGCAGCCGTTCGCCGAGCGCGCCAGGACCCTTCAGTCCCGCTTCCGCGCCGACGCCCGGCACACCGGATATTCCGGCGTCGAGGTGCTCAGGGACCTGGCCCGCAACGGGGAACACACCGGCGCGCCCGTCGTGTTCGCCTGCAACCTGGGGACCGAACTGATCGTGCCCGAGGTGCGCGAGGCGTTCGGCGAGCCCGGCTGGATGATCACGCAGACCCCGCAGGTCTGGCTCGACCACCAGATCAACGAGTACGACCACGGCCTGCACCTGGCGTGGGACGCGGTGGAGGAGTTGTTCGCGCCTGGGGTGTTGGATGCGATGTTCGGGGCGTATGGGGGGTTGCTGGAGTGGTTGGCGGAGGGTGATTGGTCGGCTGAGGTGCCTGGTCTCCTGCCTGCCGCTCAGGAGATGGTGCGGGAGCAGGTGAATGCTACGGCTGGTCCGGTGCCGGATGGGGTGTTGCACGGCGGGTTCTTCGCTCGCGCGGAGCGCGAGCCTGGCCGGGTGGCGCTGCTTTACGACGGTGGTTCTGTGTCGTATGGGGAGTTGGCGGATCGGGCGTTGGGGGTGGC
>NZ_SMLD01000244.1:0-10799 GCF_004352805.1 Nonomuraea mesophila | reverse complement strand
GGCCACGAAGGCGCTCAGCCCGACGTACACGACCGAGCGGAACACGATCACCAGCGTCAGCCGGGCGAACGACGGCCAGTCGTCCCGGCGCGACACCGGCGCGGCCGTCCGCACCACGCGGCCGCCCCCCGACAGCGCCCGGATCGCCGGGAGCGTCACCACCGCCCCCAGCAGCGCCGGCGCCACCAGGAACGGCGACGCGCCGAGCCCCCACACCGCCAGCAGCGGCGTCACCAGTACGGGAGCGCAGGCGAAGCCCAGCGTCCCGCCCAGCGAGAACCAGCTCATCCGGACGTGGCTGCCCTCGCTGGCGAGCCTGGCCAGCCGCGCGGACTCGGGGTGGTAGGCCGCCACGCCCAGCCCGGACAGCGCCACCGCCAGCCAGGTCAGCACGTACGAGTCCGTCACGCCGCCGAACGCCACCCCGGCACCCGCCGTCACCATGCTCACGGGGATGAGCCACGGCATCCGCCACCGGTCGGTCAGCACGCCGAAGAGCGGCTGCACGATGGACGACGACAACGTCGCCGCGAGCACGATGCCGGAGACGGCGACGTAGCCGTACCCGCGCCCGGCCACCAGGAAGGGCACGAGGGCAGGCACCGCGCCCTGGTAGAAGTCCACGGTCGCGTGGCCGCCGGCGAGCATGGGGATCCTGTTCACGCTCCGATCCTGCACATGGCAGAACTGGCGCGCTTCCGATAAATTGCCAACCTATGCCGGAGATCCGCCACAGACCCGAGGCTCCCACCGGCCGGCGGCCCCTGGCCCCGGGCGCGGGCATCGACGCGCACCGGCACGACAACCACCAGATCGTGTACGCCTGCCGCGGCGTGCTCTCCGTCACCACCGGCTCGGGCATCTGGGTGGCTCCCGCCAGCCGGGCCATCTGGATCCCGGCCGGCACCGTCCACGAGCACCGCGCCCGCGGCGACACCGACCTGCGCCTGGTGGGGCTCTCCGACAACCCGCTGGGCCTCGCCCGTCCCGCGGTGCTCGCGGTCGGGCCCCTCCTCCGCGAGCTGATCATCGCCTACACCGGCGACGACGGCCCGGGGGGCGGCGAGCGCGAACGGCTGCGCGCCGTGCTGCTCGACCAGCTCAGACGCGCCCCCGAGCAGCCGCTGCACCTGCCGGCCGCCCGTGACGCCCGGCTGGCCGCCGTCTGCGCGGCCCTGCACCGCGACCCCGCCGACGGCAGGTCACTGGCCCAGCTCGCCGTCCAGGCCGGCACCAGCGAGCGCACGCTGGCCCGTCTGTGCCGCCGCGAGCTCGGCATGAGCTTCCCCCAGTGGCGCACCCAGCTCCGGCTGCACCACGCGCTGCTGCTGCTCGCCGGCGGCGTATCCGTGACCTCTGTCGCCCACCGGTGCGGGTGGGCTTCGGCGAGCGCCTTCATCGACGTGTTCAGGCGGGCGTTCGGGCACACCCCCGGCCGCGCCTTTACAATGTAGATTCGCTACAATCGGGTGTCGTGAGTACTTCCAAAGGCAAGGGCGGCACCCCGGCGACCGTGGCGCTGACCAAGGCCAAGGCCGAGTTCACGCTCCACCCCTACGCCCATGACGCCTCCGCGCAGGCCTACGGGGAGGAGGCCGCCGACGCGCTCGGCGTGCCCTACGCCCGCATCTTCAAGACCCTCGTGGCGGAGGTCGAGAGCGGGCTCGCCGTGGCCGTCGTGCCGGTGTCGGGCAAGCTCGACCTCAAGGCGCTGGCCGGCGCGCTCAACAGCAAGCGGGCCACGATGGCCGAGGCCGCCAAGGTGGAGCGGGTGACCGGCTACGTCGTGGGCGGCATCAGCCCGCTGGGCCAGCGCAAGCAGCTCCCCACGGTGGTCGACTCCTCGGCGCTCGACTTCGAGACGATCTACTTCTCGGCGGGCAGGCGGGGCCTGCAGATCGAGACCGCACCCGACAACCTCCTCACGCTCACCAGAGCCGTCACCGCCCCGATCGGCAAGGCCGGCTGAGCGTCAGTTCCGCCGCCTGGGCCGGTCCCGGCGGCCGCCGTCGTCGCGGTCCCGGCGCGGCAGCGTGATCTCCACCCGCCGCGGCCTGCGCCCGAGCAGCCACTCGAACAGGTGGCGGGGCCGGCGGGCCTGACGGTCACCGCGCCGCCCCTCACGCCGTTCCTCCTCGGCCAGCGCCTCCTCCAGTCCGGGTGTGTGACCGCCGCCGAAACGCGACATGTCCGGCCCGGGGAAGCCGCGCGGCTCGACCCCGCGCAACGCGGGCCGCATCGACTCCACCCAGATCGGGCCCGGCAGCGACGCCCCCTGCACCGAGCCGTAATAACGATCCCCGATCCGCACCCCCGTCAGGGGGAACCGGTACGACCCGCGGATGTCCCCGACGCTGACCGCCGCGGCCAGCGCCGGCGTGTACCCGGCGAACCAGGCCGAGGTGTAGCCGTTGTTCGTGCCCGTCTTGCCCGCCGCCGGACGGCCGATGCCCTGGCCCCGCATGGTGCCCTTGGTGAACACGCCCTCCAGCACGTAGTTGACGGCGTCGGCGACCGGCCGGTCGATGACCTGCTTGCACGAGGGCGGCACGTGGGTGCGCCGGCCGTCCCTGCCGATGATCTCCACGATGGCCAGTGGCCGGCAGTAGCGGCCCCGCGCGGCGAACGTCGCGAACGACGCCGCCACCGTCACCGGGTCCATCTCGTTGACGCCCAGGGTGAACGTCGGCACCTCCTTCAGCGGCTCCCCGTCCGCCCTGACGACGCCGAGCGACCTGGCCGTCTTCACCACGTTGCAGAGACCGACCTTGCGCTCCAGCATCATGAAGAAGATGTTCACCGACTTCCAGGTGCCGGTCTCGATGCTGTGCGGCCCGCCCTCCCCCTCGCCGCTGGCGTTCAGGATGCGCGTGTTCGGGTCGTTCACGGGCCGGCCGGCGCAGTTGCGGTAACCCTGTCCGGGCACGAGTGCCCCGGGCGTCTTGAAGCCGTCGCCGAACCGCCACCCCTGCTTGAGCGCCGTGGCCAGCGTGTACACCTTGAACGTCGACCCCGCCTGGAACCCCTGCCCCCCGCCGTGCGCCGTGTCGGCGGGCAGGTTGAAGGTGGTTTTCGGGCCGTTCTTGCGGTTGCCCGAGTTGCGGCCGAACCTCTTGCTGGCGGCCATCGCCCGGATCCGCCCGGTACGCGGCTCCACCATGGCCTCGGCGGCCACCTCGGTGTCCTCCGGCGACACGTGCCGGCGGATGGCCCGCTCGGCGGCGTGCTGCGCGATCGGGTCGAGACTGGTCCTGATCACCAGCCCTCCCCTCGCCATACGCTTGCGCCGCTCGCTCGCGGTGTTGCCGAAGACGGGGTTCGACAGCAGCTCGCGCTGCACGTACAGGCAGAAGAACGGGTACGCGCTCTGCGCGCAGCCGCCGGGCTCCGGACGGAGCCGCAGGCCCAGCGGCGCGTTCTTGGCGGCGCTCGCCTGCCGCGCCGTGATCAGCTCCAGCCCGGCCATCCGGTCCAGCACGAGGTCCCGCCGCGCCTTCAGCCGCTCCCGGTGCTCCCGGCCGAGCGAAGGATCGGTCGAGTACGGCATCCGCACCGCGCCCGCCAGCGTGGCCGCCTCCGTCAGGGTCAGCTTGGCCGCCGAGGTGGAGAAGAACCGCCTGGCCGCCGCCTCCACGCCGTGCGCGCCCGCGCCGAAGTAGGCGATGTTCAGGTAACGCTCGAGGATCTCGTCCTTGCGGTACTTCTCCTCCAGCGCCAGCGCCAGCCGCAGCTCCGTGATCTTGCGCGCCAGGTTGGGGGCCCGCGCCTTGTCGCGTTCCGCGTCCGTACGCGCCGCCTCGACCAGGATGTTCTTGACCAGCTGCTGGGTCAGGGACGAACCGCCCTGCCGGATGCCGCCCGCCTGGGTGTTGGTGAGCAGCGCCCGGAAGGTGCCCCTGACATCGAGCCCGCCGTGCTCGTAGAAGCGGGCGTCCTCGATGGCCACGATCGCCTGGCGCATCACCGGGGCCACTGCCCCGAGACGCACGTTCGTCCGGTTGGCCTCGTAGAACTGGGCGAACTGGCGGCCGTCCTTGTCCAGCAGCCTGGTCACCTGCGCGAGCGGCTCCTCACGCGGAGCGGGCGGCAGGTCGAGGAACGTGTTCGCGACGTTCTTGGCGGCCATGCCGCTGCCGCTGACGGCGGGCACGGCCAGTGCCGCCGTCAGCACTCCACCGAGCGCTCCCGCCAGCCCGAGCGCACCGACGGATCTGAGTACGGTCACGCTGAAGGTCTGCGGCGCCCGGATCGGCGGCAAACGCCCGCGTGTGATCCTTTACCGTTTCCGGCGGATGTCCAGACCCAGGGACGCGAACTGCTCGTACGGCCGGTGGTAACCCCGCTCGATGTGGTGCACCCCTCGCAGCGTCGACGGTCCGTCGGCCACCGCGGCCGCCAGCACGGCCGAGAAACCCGCCCTGATGTCGGGCAGCGTCACGTCGGCGCCCTTGAGCTGCGACACGCCGCGCACGACGGCCGAATGGCGGGCGTTCGTGTCGTGGTAGCGGCAGGCCGGACCGCCCAGGCACTGGTCGAACACCTCGATCTCGCAGCCCATCCGCTGCAGCGCGGGCACGTACACCAGGCGGTTCTCGAAGACCGTCTCGTGCAGCACCGACATGCCCTGGCTCTGCGTGAACAACACCATGAGCGGCGTCTGCCAGTCGGTCATGAAGCCGGGATGGGTGTCGGTCTGCACGGCCGCCGCGCGCAGGCCCTCGGGCGGCGCGGTCGCGCACAGGTATTCGTCGTTGATGTCGAACTGGGCGCCCATCCTGGCCAGCGTGGTGATCGCCGTGACCAGGCGGTCCTGCGGGCAGCCGTGCACCCGTACCTCGCCCTGCGTGATCAGGCCCGCCGCCAGGTAGGAGAACGCCTCGATGCGGTCGCCGTTGAGCCACGTGGAGGCGCCCCGCAGCCGTTCGACGCCCTCGATGACGATCCTGCGGTCGGGCGACAGCTCGATCCGCGCCCCCATCCGCTGCAGGAACAGCGCCAGCTCCACCACCTCGGGCTCCATCGCGGCGTTCTTCAGCACCGTCTTGCCCTCGGCCAGCACCGCGGACATCAGCACCGTCTCCGTGGCGCCCACACTCGGGTAGGGCAGCTCGATCCGGGTGCCGTTGAGCCGCTTGGCCTTGGCGAAGATGCCGGCGTCGCCCACCTCCACCTCGGCGCCCATCGAGCGCAGCGCCTCCACGTGGAAGTTCACCGGCCGCCGCCCGATCGGGTCGCCGCCCACCAGCGGCACGAACGCCTCCCCCGCCAGGTGCAGCAGCGGGCCCAGCATGAGGATCGGGATGCGGTTCAGGCCGGTGAAGGCGTCGGGCACCCGCGGCTCGATCTGCGGGCCCTGCGCGATCCTGATCTCCGTACGGGAGATCTCCACATCGATGCCGAGCGCCCGCAGCATGGCCGCCGTGATCTCGACCTCGCCCACGTCGGGCGCGTTGTGGATGCTGCTCTCGCCGCTGCCCAGCATGGCGGCGACCATGTGCTTGGACACGCCGTTCTTGGAACCGCGCACCTCGACGTCTCCCCGGAGCGGACCGGAGGGTTCTATCAGCCAGACCTCTTCTTCAATCACGAAGTGAGCCTAGCCGGGGGATACCATCGAGCTGATTCGGACGCACATGTGAAGGGGAGTGGCGTGACGAGGGAAGTACGCGCTTTTGCGGTAACTGTCCTCACACTCGCTGCTCTCGGGGTGGCCGCAGGGCTGCTCTGGTCAGGCGTTTCCCCACGGGCCCCCTACACGGTCACGGAGGACGGCACGTCCGTGCTGGCCGATCCGTCCACGCAGGCACTGATCGCCGCGGACGGCTGGTTCGCGGTGATCACGGGCGGGCTGGGCCTGCTCTGCGGCGGGGTGGCCTGGTTCGCGGCCCGCCGGTTCATGTTGCCGGTGCTGCTCGGGCTCTGCGCGGGCGGGGTGCTGGGGGCGGCGCTGACGTTGTGGATCGGGTCGACGTTCACCATCGGAGCCGTCATGGTGGAGGCCGCCGTGGTGCCCGGGGTCAAGGTCGTGCCCGGCGCGCTGAAACTGACCGCCTCCGGGGTGCTCGTGTCCTGGCCACTGCTCGCGGTGGGGCTGTTCGGGCTGCTGGAAGGCATGCACGGGTACGGCGAGCCGCAACTGCGGCCCCCCTACGGCAACCTGCCATGAACCCCTGGCACACCCACCACAGCGCAACCCACCGCACGCTCGGCGAACGACACCGGCCGCGGCGCAACCACCTCACACAACCGCGACAACACCGGCCAGCGCGTCTCCACAGCCGGGAACGTCACCGGTCATCGCAGAGGCATCCCCACCACCACGAACGACACCCGTCACCGCAGGACCAGCTCACAATGGTGAGCACCACGACGGGCGCGGTGCCCGTCCTTCACAACGGTGGGCGTTGTCGGCCGTGGCCGGTGGCCTGTTCGAAGGCGCGGGCGACGCGCAGGACCCTGGCGTCCTCGAACGGGCGGGCGACGATCTGCACCCCCACCGGCAGGCCGTCCGTCGTGAACCCGGCGGGCACGGAGGCAGCCGGTGCGTGCAGGACGCTGATCCAGTAGGCGGAGCGCATCCACGCGAGGTAGTCGGGCAGCCGCTCGCCGTTGATCTCGCTGACGTGGGGCTGCTCGATGGGGAACGGCGGCACCTGGCTCACCGGCGCGATCAGCACGTCGTAGGTGTCGAAGAAGGCGGACATGCGCTGGTATAGGCGGCTGCGGGCGCGCTCGGCCGCGGCCAGCGCGGCTCCGGTGACCTCGCGGCCTCGCTCGACGTTCCAGGCGGTGTTGGGGCCGAGGCCGGTCAGGTCGCCGAAGGACAGCGCGTAGTTCCACGCCCGGTAGGTTCTGAACGCCTCCTCCGCGCCGGAGAGGTCGAGCTCCACCTCCTCGACCGTGGCTCCCAGCCGCTCGAACACGGCCGGCGCGGTCGCGGTCACCGCCGCCGTGCGCGGGTCGACCGGCAGCCCTCCCAGGTCGGGGCTCCACGCCACCCGCAGGCCCGCCACGCCCTCCTCGGGCTCGGGAGTGAAGACCTCTCTGATCGCGTAGGGAGAACGGTGGTCGAACCCGGCGATGGCCGAGAGCATCAGCGTGAGGTCGTCGACGGTGCGGGCCATGGGGCCCTGGACGGACAGCGTGTACCAGGCGGCGGTGTCGGACACGCCCGGCACCCGGCCGGGCGTGGGGCGCAGGCCGACGACGTTGCAGAACGAGGCGGGGTTGCGCAGCGAACCGCCCATGTCGGAGCCGTCGGCCAGCGGAACCATGCCGGTGGCCAGGGCAGCGGCCGCCCCGCCGCTGCTGCCTCCGGCGGACTTGGACAGGTCGTAGGGGTTTCTGGTGGCGCCGAACACTTCGTTGACGGTGTGGGAGCCGGTGCCGAACTCCGGGGTGTTGGTCTTGCCGACGGTGATGGCGCCGGCGGCGCGCAGCCGCTCGACGACCAGGTCGTCCTTGGCGGGCACGTGATCGGCGAACAACGGCGAGCCGTAGGTGGTGCGGATGCCCGCGGTGTCGACGAGGTCCTTGTGCGCCACGGGCAAACCGTGCAACAGACCTTCCGGCTCGGCCGCGTCTGCCGCCTTGGCCGCCTCGATCGCCGGTTCGGCGGCCAGCGTGACGATGGCGTTGACGTCTGGGTTGACCTGCTCGATGCGGTCGAGGTGGGCCTGGAGGACCTCCACGGCGCTCACCTGCCGGGTCCTGATCAGGCGGGTCAGCTCGGTCGCGGTCAGGTAGTGCAGTTCGCTCACTCTGCGATCCTGCCTCACCCGCCGTGCGAGGGCGACGGCAAGGTCTGCCCACGCTCCGCACCGGTGCTCGTCGGCCGCCGCCTTGCCATGATGAGCAGCCCTGTGACGGTGAACATGCAGGTCAGGATGACGATGTGCACACCGAAGTCGACGGGCTGGGCGGGGAACAGCATGTGGCCTGTGTGCAGTCCGGTGTGCACTCCGACCGCCATCCACACCGCACCGGTGCGCCACCGCGCCGCCGCGCAGGCGAAGCCGAGAGCGATGGCCTGCAGCGGGTAGATCAGACGCTCGACGGGTGTGTCGGCCGCGCTCTGCGAGAAGATGTGCAGCACACCGAAACCCACCGACACCACGATCAGCACGGCTCTCGGGGACATCCGCGCGGACAACGTGTCGTACAGGTGACCACGCCACAGCAGCTCCTCGGGGAACGCCTGGCTCAGCAGGGCGAAAGCGATGGAGAGCGGCAGGAGAGACAGGTCGGGACGGGCCTGGGGCACCCAGGTGGCCAAACCGACCGTCACCGCCAGCGCGCCGCTCGCGGCCACCGCGGCCCCGCCGGCGACGACGCCCAGTAACAGGTGCGGCACGGCCCTCCAGGACATCGTGAGCCCCACGCCCTGCCAGGTCTGGCGGCCGAGGCGGCGGATCACATAGACGAGCCCGAGCGAGGCCAGCGTGATCCCGATCATGCCGAGCGGGCGATAGAGGGCGTCGTCGGAGTCGAGCAGCAGCATGACGGGCCCGGCGCCGACGAGGATCTGCGTGAACGTGGCGACGCAGGTGATCAGCACGGCCCAGACGGGATGAGTGATTTTCATAGGCCGCCACGTTAAGTAACCGGGCGGTGCCGGCGCATCGGGCTCTGGGTTGAATCCACAATGACCATCGGCATAGGCCTCAGGGAGGATCACAGCGCCGCCCGGGAAAACTAGGGTCGAGGGCATGCTGCGTCATCTGGCCTGCCTGCGTGACCCGGACCGGCCGGTCCTCTTCAGCGTCGTGTTCTGGCTGGTGCTCGCAGCCACCGGGATAGTTCACGTGATCTACTACGGACAATCCTGGTCCGTGCCGTTCGCGCTCAACCTGGCGCTCGTCTCCGCGCTGTGGCCACTCCTCCCCTGGCGACGCGGCGGCGGGCCGAGTCTCGGCGCGGCATCCCCGCCCGACGGCAGACCACGTACCCGCACAACCTCACCCGACGGCAGACCACCTTCCGGCACAAGTCCCGACGGCAGACCATTCGGCACAAGTCCCGACGGCGGGCCGCTATCCGGCACAAGTCCCGACGGCGGGCCACCATTCGGCACAACCGCCCGGCCCAACCGCGGACCAAACGCCCACACACCGTCCAAACCTGACATCACACCGAATGCCGGCTCATCAACCAGGCTCGATGGGAGTGGGCGGTTCAGCGGGAAGACAAGGCGCAACGGCCGATGGCGGCAGGTCGCGGCGGTGGTGTTCCTGCCCGCGACTTGCACGCTGGGCCCTGCGGGTTCCAAAGAGGTCCATCAGTTGCTGACCCTCATAGCCGTCGCCAACCTGGCGTTCGTCTTCGGCATACGGGCCGCGGCCGTCATCGTCGGCTGCCTCTGTTTGGCCGTGTTCGCCTGCGTCGTGGTGGTTTTCGAGCGGGGCGTGTTCGACGCCGTCGTGCAGAGCGTCACCATCGTCGTGTTCGCCTGCTTCGTGCTCGGCATGGCGTCGGCCGTGCTGGAGGCGCGGCGCAGGCGGGCGGAGGCGCAGCGGCTTGCGGCCAGGGTCAGGGAGCTGACCGTGGCCCAGGAACGCGCGCGGATGGGCGCGGAGATGCACGACTCCATCGGTCACCACCTCACGGTGATCAAGATGGGTTTGGAGAACGCCGAGCGTTTCCGCTCCCGCCGCCCCGACGACGCCTGGCACGAGGTGCGTCAGGCGAAGGAGCTGACCGTGACGGCGCTGGCCGACGCCCGCCGCTGGGTTCGCGCGCTGCGGCCGCTGGCGCTCGACGGTCACGTCAGCAGCGCGGCCCTCGAACAACTGGCGGCGTCGTTCGACGGCACAGGCCTCGCGGTGTCCTTCGAGGTCGTCGGGGACGAGCCGCCCCTGGAGCCCGACGTGGAGCTGGTGCTCTACCGAGTGCTGCAAGAAGGGCTGACCAACGCCGTCCGGCACGCGGGTGCCCGCCATGTGCGCGGTACGCTCGCCTGCGACGGCGACCGCGTCGTGCTGGTGGTGGCCGACGACGGCGCAGGCCGCGGCCGGGATGCGCGCGACGCTTTCGGCCTGCTCTCCCTCACCGAACGTGCCCGCGCCGTGGGCGGCACCCTGACCGCGGGCGACCGGCCGGGCGGCGGCTTCGAGGTACGGGCGGAACTGCCCGCCCGGGTCACGGCAGCCGTGTCATGAACATGATCAGAGTGCTGCTGGCCGACGACCAGGCGCTGATCCGGCAGGGGCTGCGGAAGATGCTGGAGATCGAGGACGGCATCGAGGTCGTCGGGGAGGCCGCCGACGGAGAGGACGCCCTGCTGGTAGCCGAGACGTGCCGCCCTGACGTGGCGCTGGTCGACGCCAGGATGCCCAGGATGGACGGCGTCGAGCTCGTCACCCGGCTGGCGGCCCGGCACCCCCGTGTGGCCTCGATCGTGCTGAGCACCTTCGACGAGGACGACTACATCTTCGGTGCGCTGCGCGGCGGGGCCGTCGGCTACCTTTTGAAGGACTGCACGCCCGAGGAACTGGTCGACGCCATTCGCCGGGCCGGCCGCGGCGAGACGGTGCTCGCCTCGACGGTGGCCGCGCGGCTGGTGACCGAGATCCGCCGCACGCCGGCGCCGCCGACCGTGCTCCCCGGCGAGGAGCGCTTGTCGTCCAGGGAGGCGCAGGTGGCCAGACTGCTCGCTGCCGGAGCCTCGAACCGGGAGATCGCCGCCCGCCTGCTGGTCACGGAGGGCACGGTGAAGAACCACGTCTCGAGCCTGCTCCGCAAGTTCGCCCTTCCCGACCGGACCCGCCTCGCCCTCCACCTCAAGGACACCGGCCCACCCC
>NZ_SMLD01000243.1:0-10818 GCF_004352805.1 Nonomuraea mesophila | reverse complement strand
GGGCAGGGGCGCCGGCGGGGTCAGCCACTTGACTACCACCTTTTCGGCCACGACGACGGAGTAGTTAGTCTGGTCAACGTGCGGGCCGAAACCCCGCTCACCTGGGACCCCAGTGTGGAGATCCCCAGAGTCGTACGAGAGGCTGGGCAGCGCCCGGAAGCGGCGCACCGCGAAGGGCGGCGGCGGATCCTCGTCCAGCAGCCGTACGAGCGCGGTGGAGAGCCCGTGATCTCGGCCGGTGAGGGGCTTCTCACCGAGAGAGATCAACCGATCCCCTATTGAATCCCAATTCAACACGATAGCCAAACTTCCAGGTAGCAATGTCATAAAAAGTCTTGCCCATGTTGATATCTGCTGCAACACTCCTGATCTGGTCCGCTGTGTCCGGTAAGGTCGCGCGACCCCTCTTCCCCCGCACATTCAAGAAGGAGTAGCGGCCGTGTCCCGTATCCGGTTCACCCGTCGTCTCCCGGCCGCATTCGCGGCGGCCGGCCTCGCGCTCGCCGTCGCGGCGTGCGGCGGTGAGTCGTCGACAAGCCCAGAAGGCACGAACGCGGCGGCGGCCGACGACCTCAAGCCGAACGCGGACCTGACCAAGCAGTCGATCCAGGTGACGGTCTGGGACGGCTACCTGCCCGAGGAGTTCACCAAGAAGGCCAAGGCGCAGCTGAAGGTCAAGGACCTCAAGATCGCTCTCCACGCCACCAACGAGGACGCGATGGCCAAGCTGACCGCCTCAGGCGACAGCGGCATCGACGTGGCGTTCGTGTCCGGCCAGTACGCCCAGGCGCTCAACGAGCAGGGCCTGCTGGAGCCGATCCACCCCGAGCTGATCCCCAACCTGGCCAACCTCTACCCCGAGGCCACCCAGCTCTCCTACGACAAGGGCAACAAGATCTCCGTGCCCTACACCTGGGGCACGACCGGCATCTGTTACCGGACCGACCTGGTGAAGAAGAAGCCGACCAGCTGGAACGATCTGCTCAAGCCGCCGGGCTGGGCCGACAAGAAGGTCACCATGATGACCACCGAGCGCTGGCTGGCCCTGCCCGCGCTCAAGGCGCTCGGCTACTCGGTCAACACCGACAAGGACGAGGAGATCGCGCAGGCCAAGGAGCTTCTGGTCGCTCAGAAGCCGCATCTGCTCGGCTACGACGACACGACGTTCGGCGACAAGCTGAAGTCCGGTGAGGCCGTCATGGTCGAGGCGTGGGACGGCTGGTGCCCGACCACCGACCCGAAGGGCAACATCGCGTTCGCCGTGCCGAAGGAGGGCAGCGACCTCTGGGTGGACACCATGGTGATCATGAAGTCCTCCAAGAACAAGGAGGCCGCGCACGCGCTCATCAACTACATCCTCGCCCCCGAGAACCACAGCTGGGCGGCCGAGAACATCAACTACAAGGTGCCCAACAAGGCCGCCATGGAGATGGTGAAGGTCGCGAAGGGCTCGCTGCTCGGCATCAAGCCGGACGAGCTGCTCGACGGTGAGTCGATCGTCGACCTGGGACAGGCGTCCACGAAGTACACCCGTCTGTCGACGGAAGTCACGGCGCAGTCGTAACAGCGGTGAGATCTGAGCCCAAACCCCGGCCGGCGTCCCCGTCGCGCGGACGCCGGCTGGGGGCGTTCGTGTTCCTGTCACCGGGGCTGACCTATCTGGTCGTGCTGCTGCTGGTGCCGCTGGCCCTGGTGCTGAGCAACACCGTCTTCCAGCGCGGGCGCTTCGGCGGCGTGGTGTACGAGTTCACCACCGAGAACTTCGCCCGCCTGATGGACCCGCTCTACCTGGGCGTCGTCGGCGGCTCGCTGCGCATCGCCGCCCTGACGACGGCCATCGCGCTGTTGCTCGGCTATCCGACGGCGTACGCGATCGCGCGGCTCTCACCGAAGTGGAAGACGATCGCCCTGGTGGCGATCGTGCTGCCGTTCTGGACCAACTTCATCATCCGCGTCTATGCGTGGATCATCCTGCTCAGCGGCCCCGGGCTGGTCAACAGCGGGCTGGCGGCGATCGGGCTCGGCCCCTACGAGCTGCTCTACAACCAGGGCGCGATCGTCACCGGGCTGCTCTACTCCTACCTGCCGCTCATGGTGCTGCCGCTGTACGCCGCGATCGAGCGGCTCGACCCGCAGCTCAGAGAGGCCTCGGCCAACCTCGGCGCCTCGCCGTTCACCACGTTCCGCAAGGTCACGCTGCCGCTGACGATCCCGGGCGTGCTGAGCGGCTGCCTGTTCGTGTTCGTGCCGAGCTTCGGCAACTTCGTGATCCCCGAGATCCTGGGCGGCAGCAAGTCGATCATGGTCGGCAACCTGATCCGGGACCAGTTCCTGAAGGCGCGCGACTGGCCGTTCGGCTCGACGCTGGCGCTGGCGCTCATCGCCGTGCTCCTGGTGCTGCTGATGGCGCAGGCCTGGATGGCCCGCCGTGCGTAGGCCCACGCTGGGGCTCGTCCCGCTCTGGGTCACGTACGTCTTCCTCTACCTGCCGATCGTCGTGCTCGTCGTCATGTCGTTCAACGCCGGCGAGTCGGCGTACACCTACGAGGGCTTCAGCCTCAAGTGGTACGGCGAGCTGGCCGCGGACGAGCGGGTCAGGAACGGCCTGATCAACACGCTGGTCGTGGCCGTCGGGTCGACCGCGATCGCGACCGTGCTCGGCACGATGCTGGCCGTCGGCCTGGCCCGCCACTCCAGGTCCAAGACCCTCGACGCGCTCGCGCTGATGCCCGCGGTGCTGCCCGACCTGGTGCTGGCGATCGGGCTGCTGCTCTTCTACGGCGTGATCGCGCTGACGCTCGGCCACTACTCGGTGATCCTCGCGCACGGCCTGTTCTCCATGGCGTTCGTGGCCGCGGTGGTGCGCACCCGGCTGTCCGGGGCCGACACCTCGCTGGAGGAGGCCTCGCGCGACCTCGGCGCGGGGCACGTGGTGACGTTCATGAAGATCACGTTGCCGCAGCTGGCGCCGGGCATCGTGGCGGGGGCGCTGCTGGCGTTCACGTTGTCGCTGGACGAGTTCGTGATCGCCTTCTTCACGATCGGGAACGCCGAGCCGACGCTGCCGATCGTCATCTACTCGATGATCCGGTTCGGGGTGACCCCGAAGATCAACGCACTGGCGGCGATCCTGCTCCTCGTGAGCTTCGCAGCGGTGATCATCGGCCAGCGTCTGACGAGAATCGGAGAGAGACAGAGTGCTGAAGGTTGACGGCATCACCCGCAGGTTCGGCGACGTCACCGCGCTCGACGACGTCTCGTTGGAGATCAGGCAGGGCGAGTTCTTCGCCCTGCTCGGACCGTCGGGGTGCGGCAAGACCACGCTGCTGCGCATCATCGCCGGGTTCGAGACCCCCGACCGGGGCACGGCCACCCTCGACGGGGAGGACCTGCTGGCCCTGCCGCCGAACCGGCGGCCGATCAGCCTCATGTTCCAGTCGTACGCGCTGTTCCCGCACATGACCGTGGCCAAGAACGTGGCGTACGGACTGGAGCGCGAGCGCCTGCCACGCCAGGAGATCAAGCAGCGCGTCGGCGAGGTGCTGGAGACGGTCGGGCTGACCGCGCACGCCTCGCGCAAGCCCGCCCAGCTCTCCGGCGGCCAGCGGCAGCGGGTGGCGCTGGCCCGGTCCATCGTCAAGCGCCCGCGCCTGCTGCTGCTCGACGAGCCGCTGTCCGCCCTGGACAAGAAGGTCCGCGCCGACATGCAGCTGGAGCTCAAGCGGCTGCAGCACGACGTCGGCATCACGTTCGTGGTCGTCACGCACGACCAGGAGGAGGCGATGTCGCTGGCCGACCGCATCGCGGTCTTCGACAGCGGCACCGTGTGCCAGGTGGACGAACCCGTCCCGCTGTACGAACGGCCGAGATCGCCGTTCGTGGCCGGCTTCGTCGGCGCGAACAACCTGTTCGAGGGCGTCGCCGGCGACGGCGACGGGCTCAAGAGCGAGGAGTTCGGCGTGCTGGCGGGCACGCCCATGACCGAGCTCGCGGTGGGCGGCAAGGCGTTGCTCGCGGTACGCCCGGAGCGGGTCGAACTGGTCGCCGAGAGCGAGACCGGGGGCCTGCGCGGCAGCGTCCTCGACGTCAGCTTCTACGGCGGTGTCTCGCACATCTCCGTGGACGTGCCGGGCCGGGTCCAGCCGGTGCTGGTCGCCGTCCAGGGCGCCAGTGCGGTGGAGGCCGGGGCCAAGGTCAGGGTGCGCTGGAACGCCGAGGATGCCGTGATCATGGCGGTCGATCAGTGAGACAGGTCGTTGCCCGTGGCCGCCCGGGCGTAGGACAGGACCAGCTCGGCAGCCTCCGCCGGGCCGATCACCGGGTGCCTGGCCGTGATGCGGTAGCCGTACGCGTCCTCCAGCGCGACCAGGTTGCGCGCGATCGTCAGCGAGCCGGCGCTCAGCCGGAAGACCCCCAGCGCCGCCCCCGTGTCGAGGATCGCCTGGTACATCGACACCTGGCGGTCATAGAGCGAGGTGAGCAACACGCCGTAGACCCTGTTGCGGCCCGCGGCCCCGCCGAGCTCGTTGAGCAGGCGGACGTCCTGGTCGAGCGGCCCGGTCGGCAGCCCCGACCTGATGGTCACGACCAGCTTCTCCACCGGATCGGTGAAGTCGGCGAGCCGGCGCAGCCGCAGCTCGTAGAAGCGTTCCATGCCGGCGTGCTGCGCCTCGACCAGCAGTTCGCTGAGGTCGGGGTAGTGGTAGAGCACGGCTCCGGAGGTCAGGCCGGCCTCCTCGGCCACGTGGGAGAGTTGTACTCCGTCGATGCCATGGCGGATGATGGCCCTGCGCGCGGCCTCGATCAAGTCGATGCGCCGGTCACTCCGGCTTTTACGCTGAGCCACCCCCACCACCTTCACCCGTTCGGCTGCTGTTCAGTTAGCCGTGACCATAGTGCCCTTAAGTTGACCTTCACGCTAGATGCGTTTTTGAATTCCCCTTCAAATTGATCAGCTCTTCCGGAGTCTCGATGTCTCTCACCATCCTGTTCATGCCAGAAAGCGCCTACGGTCCCACCAACAACAGCATCGGCATCGGCGACATCCTGCGCCGCCGGGGTCACCGCGTCGTCTTCGCCGCCGAGGCGTCGTGGAAGGGCAAGCTCGAAGCGCTCGGCTTCGAGGAGGACCTGGTCGACCTCGCGCCTCCGCCCGAAGGCGACGAGGAGCAGGACCCCGGGCAGTTCTGGAAGGACTTCATCCGCGAGACCGCGCCCGAATACCGCAAGAGCACCCGCGAGCAGCTCGAGACCGTCGTCAAGCCCATCTGGGCCGAGCTGATCGACGGCGCCAAATACTGCGAGCCGCAGCTCAAGGCCATCATCGAGCGGGTGCAGCCGGACATCATCGTCGAGGACAACGTGCTCACGTTCCCGGCGCTGGTCACGGCGGGCAAGAAGTTCGTCCGCATCGTCTCCTGCAACCCGCTCGAGGTGCGCGGCGAGAACGTCGCGCCGGTCTTCTCCGGGCTGCCCGCCGCCGACCGCTCGGAGTGGGACGCCTTCCGCGCGGAGTACGACCGCACCCACCGCGAGCTCTGGACCGCCTGGAACGAGTGGTGCGTCGAGCAGGGCACCGAGCCGCTGCCCGAGCTCGACTTCATGCACAACGGCGACCTGAACCTCTACGTCTATCCCGAGATCGCCGACTACGCCGCCGACCGGCCGCTGGGCGACACCTGGCACCGGCTCGACTCGTCGGTGCGGGAGACGGAGGAGACGTTCGAGCTGCCCTTCGAGCGCAACGACGGGGCGCTGATCTATTTCTCGCTCGGGTCGCTCGGCTCGTCCGACGTGGAGCTGATGCGGCGGGTGATCGGCGTGCTGGCCGACACCCCGCACCAGTACATCGTCTCCAAGGGGCCGCTGCACGAGGAGATCGACCTTCCCGCCAACATGTGGGGCGCGGAGTTCCTTCCGCAGACTAGGATCATCCCACTGTGTGACCTTGTCATCACCCACGGCGGTAACAACACGACCACCGAGGCGCTGCACTTCGGCAAGCCGATGATCGTGCTGCCGCTCTTCTGGGACCAGTACGACAACGCCCAGAGAATGGATGAGTTGGGCTATGGTGTCAGGCTTTCGACCTACACCTTCACGGACGACGAGCTGAAGGGGGCGGTCGCGCGGTTGCTCGGCGACACCGGGCTGCGCGCGAAGCTGGCCGCCGCGGGCGAGGAGATCCGGCGCCGCGACGGGCTGCGCAAGGCCGCCGACCTGATCGAGCAGCTCGGCAAATAGCACGACCTCTGAGAGATGAAGTCATCCGATGCGTGAACTGATCAACCCCGCCACCGGGCTCCCGTGTGCCGAAATTCCGGACACGCCGGTGGAAGGTGTGGCGACGGCCGTACGGTCGGCGCGTGCGGCGTTCGAGCAGTGGTCGCAGACCACACCCGCCGAACGCCAGCGCCTGCTGCTGCGGCTGGCCGACCTGGTGGAGGCCGACGCCGATGAGCTGACCAGGCTGGAGGTGGAGGAGACCGGCAAACCCGCCGCCGTGTTCAGGGACGGCGAGCTGCCGTTCGCCGTCGACAACCTGCGCTTCTTCGCCGGCGCCGCCCGCTCGCTCGAAGGGACGGGCGCCGGCGTGTTCAGCCCCGGCTACACCTCGGTCATGCTGCGCCGCCCCGTCGGGGTGGTGGGGTCGATCGCGCCGTGGAACTTCCCGTTCGTCATGGCCGTGTGGAAACTCGGCCCGGCGGTGGCCGCGGGCAACGCGGTGGTGATCAAGCCCGCCCCTCAGACGCCCCGTACGACGGTGCGGCTGGCGGAGCTGTTCGCCAAGGCGGGCGCTCCGGAAGGGCTCGTCCAGGCCGTCACAGGAGACGCGCAGGTCGGTCAGGCGCTCGTCACCGACCCCGGGGTCGACATGGTCAGCGTCACGGGCTCGACGGAGACCGGCCGTGCCGTGATGTCCGGGGCGGCGGGCACGCTCAAGCGGGTTCATCTGGAGCTGGGCGGCAAGGCCCCGGCCCTGGTCTTCGCGGACGCCGATCTGGCCGAGATGGCCCACGGCGTGGCCATGGGGGCGACGTACAACAGCGGACAGGACTGCACGGCGGCCACCCGCGTGTACGTCGCCCGCGAGGTCCACGCGGACGCGGTCGAGGCGATTCGGGCAACTCTTGCCAACATCACCGTCGGCGACCCGTGGGACCCGGCGACCGACATCGGCCCCCTGATCTCGGCGGCCCACCGTGACCGGGTCCACGGGTTCGTCTCCAGGTCGGGCGGGCGGATTCTGCACGGGGGCTCGCCGATCGACCGGCCGGGGTTTTACTATTCGCCTACGCTTGTCAGCGAGGTCGGTCAGGACAGCGAGATCGTCCAGGGCGAGCTTTTCGGTCCTGTTCTGGTCGTGCTGCCGTTCGACGGCGAGGATGAGGCCGTCAGGCTGGCCAACGACACCCGATACGGCCTGGCCTCGTCGGTGTGGTCGCGCGACGTGTCGCGGGCGATGCGCGTGTCGCATCGGCTCGACGTGGGCGTGACCTGGGTCAACGACCACCTGCCCATCGCCAGTGAGGCGCCGCACGGCGGGGTGAAGGGCAGCGGGTTCGGCAAGGACATGAGCCAGGAGGCGGTGCAGGACTACTCGGTGACGCGGCACCTGATGGTGAAGCACGCGGCACCGGCCGAGCGGGATTCGTTCCGGCCCGCCTAGAAACGTGTACGGCGGTAGACGCCCCGAAGTGCTGCTTTGGGCGTGTTCGATGGGATATGTTCGGTTGGCCGATCTGGTACGGGTTGTGTTCCAATTACCCAGCCGGACAGAATCCCATGCGCCACACGCGTGTCTGATTTTTTCGAGCACGTACCGGCGAGAGGTTGCGAGAGTCAGTGAGGACGGATAACCCCAGACATACGAGGTCAGGGGAGTACACAGGCGGACGGTTCCGGCTGGGGAACTGGCGTGTGCGCTCAAGGCTGGTCGCGCTGATCCTCATCCCCACGGTCGTGGGTGTGCTGCTCGCCGGCATCCAGCTGGCCGACGCCATCGGCACCAGCGCCGAATACCGCCGGCTCACCCAGGTTGCCGAGCTGGTGCAGCGCATCGGCGCGCTCAACCACGAGCTGGGCAAGGAACGCACGCTCACCGCGTGGTACGTCGCCGACCGCAGCAAGGCCCAGCGCTTCGTCCAGGTCAAGACCCAGCGGCAGGCGACCGACAAGGCCAGGCAGGAGGTCGTCAGCGCGGCCTCGTCCGTCGACGCGGCCCACTCGGCCCGTGTGCGCGAGGGCGTCGCCGACATGAACCGCTGGCTCGACGGCCTCGACAGCCTGCGCGCCTCCATGAGCGGCAAGGTGCCGCCGCGCGCCGTCATCGCCACCTACACCACGATGATCGACGTCTTCTCGTCGATCCAGGCCGGCATGGGCGACGGCGTCACCGACGACGCCCTCCAGGGAGACGTGGCCGCCCTTGGTGCGCTCCAGAGGGCCAAGGAAGAGGTCTCGCGGCAGCAGATCATCCTGCTCGTGACGCTCGTCCAGCGCCGGCTCGACAGCGACGACTGGGCCGAGTTCCTGGGCTCCTGGAACAAGCAGCAGGCCGAGCAGCTCGCCTTCGAGCAGGAGGCCGACCCCGCGGAGCTGGAGGCCTACCACAAGGCCGTCACGGGCCGGGAGGTCGACCAGGCCGACGCCATGCGGCAGCGGGCGCTCGCCCAGGTGCGCGCGAGGAACCGGATCAGGGACCTCGACGTCACCACGCGGGCCGACCTCAGCCGCTGGGTCGAGAGCACGACCGCGACCGGCAACGCCATGCGCGAGGTCGAGGACGGCCTGGCCACCAAGATCGTGGCAGGCACCCGCGACCTCAGCAACACCGAGCAGCGCAACGCGATCATCTCCGGTGCGATGATCCTCGTGCTGCTGCTCCTCGTCCTCATCATCACCACCCGCGTGGCAGGCTCGCTGGTCCGCCCGCTGCGCCGGCTGCGCGCCGAGGCGCTGCAGGTCGCCACGACCCGGCTGCCCGAGACCGTGCGCCTGCTGCGCGAGTCCGGCGAGGGCGCCCACGTGCCCGAGATGCCGTCGGTCGGCGTCAACACCCGTGACGAGATCGGGGAAGTGGCGCGGGCGTTCGACGAGGTCCACCGCGAGGCCATCCGGCTGGCCGGTGACGAGGCCAAGCTGCGCGCCAACGTCAACTCCATGTTCGTCAACCTCTCCCGGCGCAGCCAGACGCTGGTCGAGCGGCAGTTGCAGCTCATCGAGGGCCTGGAACAGGGTGAGGAGGACGAGCAGCGGCTCGCCAACCTGTTCCGCCTCGACCACCTGGCCACCCGCATGCGCCGCAACAGCGAGAACCTCCTGGTCCTCGCCGGCCAGGAGGCCGCGCGCAAGTGGAGCGAGCCGGTGCCGCTGGTCGACATCGCCCGCGCCTCGCTCTCCGAGGTCGAGAACTACGAACGCGTACAGATCCAGATCGCGTCCGGCACCCTCATCGTCGGCCCCGCCGTCACCGACGCCGTCCACCTGCTGGCCGAGCTCATCGAGAACGCCATCTCCTTCTCCCCGCGCGAGAGCAAGGTCCAGGTGACCAGCTCGCCGGTCGAGGGCGGTGTGCTCGTCTCGATCAACGACCTGGGCATCGGCATGAGCCAGGACGAGCTGGCCGAGGCCAACTGGCGGCTGGCGAACCCGCCCGTCGTGGACGTGTCCGTCTCGCGGCGCATGGGCCTGTTCGTGGTCGGCCGCCTGGCCCTGCGCCACGGCATCCGGGTGCAGCTCAGCATGCGGGAGACGGGCGGCCTGAGCGCGCTCGTCATGATGCCCGACATGCTCATCAGCGACGGCACGGGCACGCCGCAGCAGGGCGGCCAGTACGAAGCGTTCACCACGTTCGACCCGAGCATGTTCGGGCAGTCGCAGCCGTCGGCGAACGGATCCGGCACGCGCACCGGCGCACCCTCCGGCGAGGGCGCCGAGCACGTCGTGGACACGCAGTGGCCGGGGTCGCTGCCCGCGCCGGGCACCGGCAACTGGCCGTCGTTCGGCGAGCAGCAGCCCGCCGCCTTCGGCGAGCCGGCCGAACAGCAGCCGGCCGCGTTCGGTGAGCAGCCTCCGTCCTTCGGCGAGCAGCCTCCGTCCTTCGGTGAGCAGCCCTTCGGTGAGCAGCCGCCGGCCTTCGGGGACCGGCCGCCGGCCTTCGGTGAGCAGCCGTCGCCGTTCGCGGGGCAGCCCCAGGGGCAGGAGGAGCCGGCCGCGCCGGCCTGGCCGTCCTTCGCCCAGGAGCCGCCGCCCACGCCGTCGCCGTTCGCCGAGCAGCAGTGGCCGTCGTTCTCCGACGAGCCCCCACCGGCCCCCGAGCCGGCGTCGTTCGCGGAGAACCGCTGGCCGTCGTTCGCCGAGCAGCCGCCGCCGTTGCAGAACGACGAGCCGCGCTGGCCGTCGTTCGCGACCGAGCCGCCGCAGCAGCAGCCCTCGGAGGAGCCGCGGTGGTCGTCGTTCGCCGACCCGCTGCCGCGCAGGTCGTTGTTCGAGGCGGAGGACCGGCCGCGGCCGCAGTTCGACCCGGGCTACCGCTCGCCGTTCTCGGAGGAGCCCAAGCCCGCCGACCAGTTCGAGCAGAACGGGACCCCCGACTACAACCCGTACGGGCCCGGCGACTACTCCTCGCAGGACATGACCGGACCGCTGCCCGCGGTGCGCAACTCGCCCATGGAGGAGCAGAGCGAGGAGTTCCTGCCGATCTTCTCGTCCGTCGGCTCCGACTGGTTCCGCAGGCCGGAGCCGGATCAGCTGCGGCCTCGTGCCGAGCCGGGGCAGGAGCCGGAGCACGAGACCACCGCCGTGCACCCGGCGGTG
>NZ_SMLD01000242.1:0-10940 GCF_004352805.1 Nonomuraea mesophila | reverse complement strand
CCCCATCACAGGCCACAGCGCAACCCACTGAGCCGACCACCGAGCCGACCACCGAGCCGACCACCGAGCCGACCACCGAGCCGACCACCGAGCCGACCACCGAGCCGACCACCGAGCCGACCACCGAGCCGACCACTGAGCCGACCACGCAGGCGAGCACGGACTCCGGCGCGACCGACCGCCCGGAGCCGGGTTCGCCGATCACGCACGGCGAGTTCCCCGACTGGAAGTTCAGCCTCGGGGGCGCGAAGTTCGCCGCCGACAAGGTGGGCGGCTGGACGTACGACTCCTGCGACGGCCTGGACGGGAAGGGCGAGCTGGCCGAGCACAACTGTGAGCGCGCCGTCGAACTTGCCTACTCGGCCTACGCGGGGCATCTCAAGGCGGTCCAGGTCATCATGACGTTCCCGGACGAGACCGCCGCCAAGACCGCCTCGACGCGCCTGAACAAGCTTCCTTCCAACGCCCTGAAGTGGCGCCGGGACCAGGTGCTCGACACGTTCGACTACGGAAAGATCCGTTCGGGAACCGTCAAGAAGTACGTCGTCCTCACGGTCGTCACCGCCGACAGGACGGCCCGCGCCAAGGCCACGAAGTTCCACCACTACCTGCAGGCCGACCACAAGAACTACTTCCTCTTCCGCGACCTGTGACCGGCCGGGCCGCCTCCCACCGGGAGGCCGAACCGTGCCCCGACCCCCGGTGAGCGGCGGAGAGGTGCGCCGATAACGTCAGCATCATGTTCGATTCCCATCAGGGCGCGGGCCGGCGATGATCGGCGCCATCGCGGACGACTTCACCGGTGCGACCGACGTCGCGGTGGCCCTGCGCCGCCGTGGCATCCGTACCGTGCTGTTCTTCGGGCTTCCGCCGGAGCCGGCCGGGCCGGCTGAGCACGACGCGGTCGTGATCGCGCTGAAGACGCGGACGGCCCCCAGGGCGGACGCGGTCGCGCAGTCGACGGCGGCGCTCGGCCGGCTGCGCTCGCGCGGCGTGCGGCAGGTGTACGTCAAATACTGCTCCACGTTCGACTCCACGGCCGAGGGGAACATCGGGCCGGTCCTCGACGCCCTGGCCGACGCCATGGACGTGCCCGTGGTCGCCATGACGCCCAGCTCGCCCGAGCACGGGCGCACGCAGTACAACGGCTACCTCTTCGTCGGGGACGTCCTGCTCGCCGAGTCGCACATGCGCCACCATCCCCTGACCCCGATGACCGACTCCTACCTGCCGCGCCTGCTGGAGGGGCAGAGCGCGCACCGGGCGGGCGTCGTGAGGCTGGCGCAGGTCCAGGAGGGGGCGATCGGGCGGCGGCTGGCCGAGCTGCGGGCGGAAGGTGTGCGCTACGCCCTCGTGGACGCCGTGGACGACGCCGACCTCGTGAGCACCGGCCGGGCGCTGGCGGACGCGCCGCTGGTCGCGGGCGCGGCCGGGCTGGCCGGAGGGCTCGCCGCTGCGCACGCGCGGACCGGGCACGAGGAGGCGCCCGCCCCCGCGCCGCGGGGCGCCGCGGCGGTGCTGGCGGGCAGTTGCTCCGCCCGTACGCTGGAGCAGGTCGCCGCCATGATCGAGGCAGGCAGGCCCGCCTACCGCCTGGACGTGCTGGCCGACCAGGACCCGGACTCGCTCGCCGGGGACGCGCTGGTTTGGTACGACACGCTGGACGCCGCGGCCGGGGCGCCCCTCTTCCACGCCTCCGCCGAGCCCGCGGCGCTGCGCCGCGTACAGGAGGCCCTGGGTGTGGAGCGGTCGGCCGCGATCGTGGAGTCGGCCATCGGCCGCGTCGCGCAAGGGCTGGTCGAGCGGGGTGTCACCCGCGTGATCTCGGCCGGCGGCGAGACCTCGGGCGCCGTCGTCGGCGCGCTCGGCGTGCCGGGCGGTGTCATCGGCGCCGAGGCGGCACGCGGGGTCCCGTGGATCCACACCTCATCCGGCCTCGCCCTGCTGCTCAAGTCGGGCAACTTCGGCGAACCCGGCCTGCTGGTGGCGGCCTCGCAGTAAGCCCGCCCGGCTCGTGCGGGTGGGCGGTCAGTCGAGCAGGCCGAGGCGGCGGGCGGCGGCGGCCGCCTGGGTGCGGGTCGACACCTCCAGCTTGGCCAGGATGTTGGAGACGTGCACGCTCACCGTCTTCTGCGTGATGAACAGCCGTTCCGCGATCGCCCGGTTGGTGAGCCCCTCCGCGACCAGGCGCAGCACCTCGGACTCGCGGGCCGTCAGCCCTCCGGCTGCCTGGCCGCCGCCGAAGCGGGCCCTGCGCCCGAAGTCGTGCAGCGCGTTCTCCAGCGGCGCGGCGCGCAGCTTGCCCGCCGTCTCCCTGGCGAGGTCCCACTCTGCCTGCGCCGCCTCCCGCTCGCCCGCCGCGAGCAGCGCCTCGGCCAGCCGCCAGCGGGCACGCGCGCTCTCGTAGGCGAACCCGTAGTCGAAGGTCTCCACCACCTGCCGCCACAGGTCCACGTCGAGCCGGCCGTGCACACGGTGCCATTCGGCCTCGACGCGCAGCCCCCACGCCCGCCCTTCGGGGCCCAGGTGGCCGCCCTCGCCGGTGGGGCCGAGGTCGAGCGCCGCACGTGCGCGGCGGCGCAGTTCGTCGGCGCCGTCGGTGCTGCCGAGCTCCGCCAGCGCCCACAGCCCGACGGCGGCCATGCGGACGTTGCCCGACTCGCCCTCCAGCAGCCGGTCCATGACCGCGTGCACGTGGTCGAGCGCGGTCCGGGGGTCGCCGTTCCACAGGGCGTGCTCGGCGGCCAGGCCCCGGGACATGTAGGCGGCCAGCTCGTCGGACCAGAACGGCCGCAACCAGCCCAGCCGGCTCTCCACGGTCGCCAGGCCGCGCCCCACCTCGACGAACAGCGCGAACGACGACAGGATCGCCTCCGGCACGGTGCCCACCCGCGCGGGGAAGCCGGCCGCGACCGTCTCCGCCTCGTCCCACTCGCCCGCGACGTAGTGGATGAGGAACCGCAGGAAGCGCAGGTCGGTGCCGTAGGTGCTCCACTTGAGTCCGGTCTCGAACGCCATGCGGATGCCTTCGTCGGCCGCCTCCGCCGCCTGGTCGAGCGAGCCGCCCTCGTAGTGGATGCGGGCATGGTGGAAGCGGGCGCGAAGGTCCATCGCCAGGTCGCCCGAGGCCTCGGCGACCGCTGTCTTGACCAGCTCGTGCGCCCTCGCGGTGTCGCCCCGGTATTCGGCGTAGGTGGCCAGCGTGAGCAGCGCCCCGGTCTCGGCGTCCCTGGCCCCGCAGGCGTGGGCGACGTCGAGCGCGCGGGCGGCCAGGCCCTCGATCTCGCGGTGACGCGGGCTCCAGAGCAGCGCGCGGGCCTGGGTGGCGAGGGCACGGGCGAGCTGCGGCCCGTCGTGCGCGGCCTGGACCGCGCGCTCGGCGGCCGCGATCGCCTCCGCCGGGTCGTCGGCGTCGTAGAGGTAGTAGGCGAGCCGTTCGAGCACCTCGGACGTGGGCGGCAGGGCCCTGAGCCGGCTGATCGCGCGGTGGTTGTCGCCGGCGCCGGCCGCCATGACGGCGCTGCGGAAGGCCAGCTCATCCCGGCTCTCCCCGGCCGGCCCGGCCGCGCCGTCGACGCGGTCCCACAGGCCGAGCGCCCGGTCGTAGTGGTCGTGGGCCTCGGCGGGGGCGCCGAGCAGCGCGGCCTGGCGGCCCGCCTCGACGGAGGCGGTGAACGCTCCGGCCAGGTCGTGGCCGGCGAGGTGGTGATGGGCCAGCTCGGCGGGCGAGGTGAGCAGCCCGGCGAAGGCGGCGTGCAGCCGGGTGCGCTCGCCGGGCAGCAGGTCGGTGTAGACGGCCTCCTGCAGCAGCGCGTGGCGGAAGGTGTAGCCGTAGCCGTCGACCCTGAGCAGCCCGCGCGAGACGATCTCCCGCACCGCTTCCTCGAACTCGGCCAGCGGCAGCCCGGACACCTCCCGCAGCAGCGCGTCCTCCACCCTGCGCCCGGCCACGGCGGCGGCCCGCAGCACCCGCTGCCCCGCCTCCGGCAGCACCTCGACCCTGGACATGAGCAGCCCGGCCAGCTCGTCGGGCAGCGCGTCGCCCTCGGCCATGGCCGCGAAGAGCTCCTCCGCGTAGAACGGGTTGCCGTCGGCGCGGGACACGATGAGCCCGAGCTCCCGGGCGCTCACCTCACCCATCGTGGCCACGTAGTCGGACATGTCGCCCGCGCTCAGCGGCCCCAGCTCGACGTGCGTCACCGTCGGCAGCCGCCTCATCTCCGCCAGCACGGCCCGCAGCGGATGACGGCGGTGCAGGTCGTCGGTGCGGTAGGTGCCGACGACGCAGACCCGCTCGGTCTGCACCATGCGGCTGAGGAACACCAGCAGGTCGCGGGTGGACCGGTCGGCCCAGTGCAGGTCCTCGATCACGAACAGCACCGGCTGCACGTCGGCCAGCAGCCCGAGCAGCGAGCCGAACAACCGCTGCTGGGTGAGCCCGGCCGAATCCTCGCTCTCCTTGCCCGGGAGCAGCCGGCCCAGCATCGGATGGGCGGCGGCGGCCTGGCGGACCGCCGGCTCGGCGCCACGCAGCGCGTCGGCCAGCGGCAGGTAGGGCAGGGCGTCGCCCAGCTCGGCGCACTGGCCGGCCAGCACGTGGAAACCTCGCGCGCGGGCGTCGGCGGCCAGCTCGGTGGCCAGCCGCGTCTTGCCGATGCCGGCGTCGCCGCCGACGAGGGCGACGCCTGCCGTGCCGTCGGCGGCCGAACGCACCACCCGCACGAGCCTGGCCAGCTCGGCGGAGCGCCCGACGAGGGCATCTTTCATGCCAGAAACGATGCCACGCTCCTCCGACACTTCATTGGTCCGGGGAAACGGCCGCCAATTGGCCCTGATCTCCCTACCACATGCATTTTACGCTGCCTCTTTGTGATTCCTCCTACAACGTACGCGCTCTTCGTGACCGCCTCGCTCGCCCTCATCCTCATCCCGGGGCCGAACCACCTCTACATCACCGCCAGGGGCCTCGCACAGGGCCGGGCGGCGGGGCTGGCCAGCGCCCTCGGCGTCGAGATCGGCACGCTCGTGCACATCGCGGCCGCAGCCGCGGGCCTGTCGTACGTGATCGCGCAGTCGGCGACGCTCTTCGCGATCGTCAAGTGGGTGGGCGTCGCCTACCTCGTCTACCTGGGCATTCGTGCGTTCACGGGCAAGGACGCCGAGACCGGGGCGCCGCCGCGGCAACCGCTGCCCAAGGTGTTTCTCGAAGGTGTGCTGGTCAACGTGCTCAACCCCAAGGTGGCGCTGTTCTTCCTCGCGTTCCTGCCGCAGTTCGTCCAGCCTGACGCGGGCTCGCCGACCCTCCAGGTGGTGGTGTTCGGGCTGACGGCGCTGTGCCTGGGGCTGGTGTCGGACATCGTGTACGCGTTCGCCGCCGGCGCACTCGGTCACCGCCTGCGCCGGAGGGCGAGGACACTCAGGTACGTCAGCGGCGCCGTCTATCTCGGCCTGGGCGTGGCCACCGCGTTCGCCGGGAGACGATGAGGCGGCTCACAGGGACAGCGCGGCCGGGATGCGGTCGAGCACGGGGTGGGGCGCCAGCCCGTACGCGTAGAAGTCGACCGCGAGCGCGCCCGCCGCCCTGGCGCCCCTGGCCTTGGCCACCAGCCGGTCGGCCGAGTCGCTGTCGGGGTGACCCGGCCGCAGCACGGCGCGCACCTCGCGGTCCTTGCCCACGGACCGCAGGTAGGCCCCCACGTCGTCGGCCACCCTGGCCGCGTCGCGCGCGTAGGCCAGCACCCCGAAGGCCGGCACCAGGTCGCCGAGCGCCACCAGGTCGACGCCGAGCTGCCAGGCGTCGTGCGCGGCCAGCCCCGGTGTGGGCAGCCCGTCGGTGTAGCCCTTCACCGCGCCGGTCGCGTCGACGAACACCAGCCTGGACCCCTCGTCCGCCACGGCGGAGGCCACCTCGGACACGAGCGTGGTCACGGTCTCCGAGCGGGCTCTGGCGTAGGCGACGACCTCCGGCCCCGCGTACGCGGTCAGCGCCGCCCTGGTCACCTCGCCCTGCGCCGCCGGGTCGCCGTCGAGCACGCCGCCCACGATCCGCGCGCACTCGTCGCGCGCCACGTCCGCGTTCACGCCGAGGTCGGTGGCCCGGCGCATGCAGTAGTCGCAGAAGCAGAGCCCGAACAGGTAGGTGTCCATCGGCCCGAGCGGCACGAAGGAGCGCTGCGGCCTGAGCGGCCTGAAGTGCAGCGACTCGGCCACCACGCTGTCGACCCCGAGCCTGGCCACCGCCCTGGCCAGCGCGACGGCGTAGTCGCGTACGTCGGGGTGCGCGGGACACAGGTCGGTGAGCGAGCCCCGGTCGCCGAAGCAGTCGCGGACGGTGACGTCGGGATGCCTGGTGCCGAGCGTGGCGTTGCGCAGGAAGACCGTCCATCCGTGGAGCTTCATGGAGCGTTGCGCGCACGCCTCGCGCAGCCCGTCGAAAGCGTCCTGGTGGCCCGGCACGGGAGCCAGCCGCAGCCCGGCGAACAGGTCGGGCGGCGGGGTGAAGTGGGCGGCGTCGTGGCGGACGGTCAGCCGGGACAGCCCGTGCGGGGTGACGTCGCGGGAGGCGTGGTGCACGGCGCCGACGGTGACGCCGCGCACGCCGTACGCGCTGATCCTGTCGAGCACCCGCTCGACGCCCTCGCCGCGCAGGTCCTCGACGAAGGCGTACACCGAACTGTCCACAAGCAGACCTTAAGCGCTCTTGTGCGCGACGAAGTCGATCTCCACGAGGATGTCCATCAGCTCGGACCCCACGGTGGTGCGTACGGGGAAGGGCGGGTTGAAGTAGGACTTGTACACCTCGTTGTACGCGGCGAAGTCGCGCTTGAGGTGCTGCAGGTGGACCGTGGCCTTGACCACGTCGTCGAAGCCGAGGCCGTGCGCGGCGAGGATGGCGCCGAGGTTGCGCATGACGCGGTGCGTCTGGGTGGCGACGTCGTCGCCGTCGACCTGGCCGGTCTGCGGGTCGATCGGCCCCATGCCGGAGGTGTAGACGAAGTCGCCCACCACGAGACCCTGGGAGTAGGCACCGATCGGGGCGGCGCCCTCGGTGGTCCTAAGCTCCTTCTTCACGATTTCTCCCTAGAAGTTGGTGTGTATCGTGCCCACGACACGGTAGTCCTGGTCCACCAGAGGCAGCTCGCGCCACTTGTCGAACGCGGTGCACGGGTGCGAGATGCCGAACGCCAGCAGGTCTCCGACCTCCAGCCCGTCGCCGCGCACGAGGGCGTGCTGGTCCTGCATCTTCGTGACGGTGACGCCCGCGCGCCGCGCGACGGGCAGCCCCTCGTCGTACGGAGCGTCGCGCTTGCCCATGCCGACGACCGCCAGCCCCGGCTCGGGCGTGGAGAGCACGTGCGCCCACACCTCCAGCGCCGGCCGCAGCTCGCCCGGCATGCGGTTGAACGGCGTGCGCTCGCGGTAGTAGCCGTCGTCGTGCGTGACGTACGCGCCGCTGCGCAGCAGGATGCGGGCCTGGGTGGCGACGAGCTCGCGCCCGATCACGTCGAACCACTGGCTGCCGCCCACGGTCAGGATCGGGTCGCGGACGCGGAGGTATTCGACCGCCTCCTGCAACGTGTCCAGATATTTCCGTACGTCGTCGGCGGTCTTGAGCGCGCCCTCGTAACCCGCGACCCCCACCGGCTCGACCCCGGGCGTCTCCCGCGCGCAGGCCACCACCGCCAGCAGGTCGTCCAGCGAACGGCACCCGGCGCGCCCGCCTTCGTGTCCCAGCTCCACCAGCACCCGGAACGGCCGCGACCCCGCGTGGCGGGCCAGGATGCCGATCCCGGCCTCGGAGTCGGCGAAACTCAGGAACTCGAACGCGGGATCACGCTCCAGCTCGCCGGCCGCCCAGGCCAGCCCCACCGGGTCGACGACCTGGTTGGCCACCATGATCCGGCCCGCGCCGAACCCCCTGGCCGCGCGGGCCTGGCGCGGCGTCGCGACGGTCAGCCCCCAGGCGCCCGCGCCGAGCTGGAGCGCGGCGATCTCGGCGGACATGTGCGTCTTGACGTGCGGCGCCAGCTCCAGGCCGTGGTCGCGGGCGAAGGCCGCCATCGTCGCCACGTTGTGTTCGAGCGCGTCCTGGCGCACCACCATGAGCGGGAAACCGAGCGCTCCTTCGAAGATCGACCGCCCGAGCGTCTCCTGCACGAGGCCCCTTTCCTTCGGCGTCCGACGACATCTTCAATCCTGACATTTCCGGCAAGGCCCGGCCGGGCTCACGGCCGCAGCGCGCGCCCCGGCGTGGCGCCGGTCAGCTCTCCCCCGGCCAGCACGCGCGCCCCCGACACGAGCACGTCGTCCACGCCGGACGCGAGCGTGCGCGGAGCGTCGTACGTCGCCAGGTCGGCCACCGTGTCAGGGTCGAACACCACCACGTCGGCCGCGAACCCGCCCCGCACCAGCCCCCGGTCGGCCAGCCCGAACCGGCGGGCCGGATGCGCGGCCAGATGCACCGCGGCCTGCTCCCACGTCCAGTCGCCGAGCTCCCTGACATGCCGGCCGAGGAACCGGGCGAACGCCCCGAACCCCCGCGGATGCGGATGACCGCCCACGTAGATCCCGTCGGAGCCGCCGGTCTGCGACGGATGGCGCAACATGCGGCGTACGGACTCCTCACCCTCAGGGCCCTCGTCGGGGCGTGCGGAGATTACGCCCGCCTCCAGCCGCGTCTCCGTCAGGAGGCGGCGGCAGAACGCGGCCGGCTCCAGCCCTGCCCGCTCGGCCGCCGCCACCATGGTCAGGCCCTCCGCCCACTCCAGCCCCGGCGCGTGCGAGACGGTCAGCCTCGGCCAGGTGGCCGCCAGCGTCGGCCACCAGTCGTCGAGCGCGTCGGAGGCGATCATCTCCAGGGCGCGGTCGGTCTCCGCGCCGGGCACGGACGGCGGCAGCACCACCATGGCGAGGATCGTGTTGCCGCGCAGGTAGGGGTAGGTGTCGAAGGTCAGGTCGACGCCCTCGCCGAGCGCCCGCTCGACCAGCGGCAGCAGCACGTCCGACGGACCGTACAGGTGGGAGACGTGCATGGCCGCGCCGGAACGCCGGGCGATGTCCACCACCTCCTCCATGCCGACCCCGGCCCGCGCGCCGTAGGCGCGCATGTGGGTGACGTAGGGGAGGCCGCCGAGCGGAGCGCACAACGCGGCCAGTTCGCCGGCCGAGGCGTAGCGGCCCGGCAGGTATTCGAGCCCGCTCGACAGGCCGGCCGCCCCCTCCGAGAGCCCGCGCTCGACGTGCCGCACCATCGCCGCCACGTCGCCGGCCGAGGCGGGAGCGGACGACGGGCCCATGACGTCGTAGCGGATGGTGCCGTGCGGCAGGAGGTAGGCGGTGTTCAGCGCCACCGCGCGGTCGTAGCCGTCGAGCAGCTCCCCCACGCTCAGCGGCCCCTCCTGCGGCGCCCCGCCGGACAGGGGCCCGTTGACGGCGGCGAAATAGCGGGCGGCGTAGGCGACGGTCTCGGCCGAGCCGGGCGCGAAGGACAGACCGTCCTGCCCGAGCACGAACGTCGTCACCCCCTGCCGCAGCGCCGCCCGCTGCACGGCCGGATCGAACACGGCCGCGTCGCCGTGGGCATGGCAGTCCACGAAACCGGGCGCGACGAACCGGCCCGCCGCGTCGATCACCGTCTCGGCCTGCGCGCCGTCCAGCCGGCCCACCGCCGCGATCCTGTCGCCGGCCACCGCCACGTCCGCCCGGCAAGGCGGGGCGCCCGTGCCGTCGAGCACCCTGCCACCGCTGATGACTACGTCGAACCTCACCCAAGGATTCAATCAGAGCCGCGGTACGGCTTCCGTCCGCACTCCACCGAGGCGTTGACCGGATGTTCGGCCAGCAGGTCACGGGCCTGCGCGCGGGCCAGGTTCCAGCCGTTCCACGGATCGGGGCGGTCCAGCCCGTTGGCCTCGACCACGTCGGCGAGCACGCAGCTGCGCTGCGGCTCGGGCAGCCGGTCCAGGGCCGGCACCGCCTCCGCGCCGAGGTCGCCCAGGTAGTCGGAGTCGAGGTTGGTGACCCCGCGCACCTCCACCTGCGAGTACGCCACCCGCAGGTCGGGGTTCACGACGGCGAACGCGGCCAGGCCGATCCCGGTCACCAGCACGACCGTGCGCGGCAGCCAGCCCGCGCCGCGCCCCGCGAACCGTACCGCCCCGGCCAGCAGCACCAGCGCGAACAGGGCCCCCAGCCACCAGACCGTGGCCTGCACCGACAGCCGCAGCCTGGACAGGCCGTAGGCGTCGGTGTAGAGGTTCATCCGGTGCAGCGCCGAGACCAGCACCACCATCGTCAGCCCGCACAACATCGCGAGCAGCCCCGCCAGCGCCCAGCGCTCGCGCCGCTCCGCCCTCAGCAGCCCTCCGGCCACCGCCACGATGCCCAGCACGAACACGCTGACCACGACCAGCTGGAAGAAGCCCTGCCTGGCATACTCCGCGTAGCTCAGCCCCGCCGTCCTGAGCACCCAGGCGTCGCCCCCGAACAGCGCGGTGATCTGCACCGCCACGAACGACGCGAACAACAGGTTCACCGCCGTGAGCGGCACCAGCCAGATGCTCGTGCTCACCCTGAACTTCTTGCGCGGCCCCATGGGATCGTTCACCGGCCTGAGCGCCACCAGCACCACGGCGGCCAGCAGCACGGCGAACAGGACGAAGAGGAAGACCCGCAACGGCGCCGACTCCGCCCACTCCGGCGCGGTCGTCACCCGCCGCAGGTAGGCGGCGAACACCGCGTCCGCCGAGGCGAACAGCAGCCCGAACACCGCCAGCAGCACCGCCGTGATGCCCAGGGCGGCCATCGTCGGCATGACGCGCCGCCTGGCCGACACCCTCTTCAGCGGCCCGGCCAGGAACCACTGCACCGGGCCCAGCGCGAGCAGCACGGACGCGCCGCCCCTGATCACGCCCAGCCAGCCCGCGCCCGCCCCCGAGACC
>NZ_SMLD01000241.1:0-11196 GCF_004352805.1 Nonomuraea mesophila | reverse complement strand
GCCCGCCGCACCGGCACCGGGAGCGGACCCCGCACGCACCCCGGGCGAGCCGGCCGGCGCCACCGACCCCACGGCCGCGCCGCCGAAGAGCACGGCGGGCACAGGCGAGCCCGGGACGAGCACATCAGAGCCTGGAACCGCGGGGACACCAGGCACGCCGAGTCCTGAGAACGACGGCCGCCCCGGTGCGCCGACATCCGCAGGGGCCGCACGGCCCGGTACACCGGCGTCCCCAGGGAGCATGCCGCCCGGCACCTCAGCGTCCACAGGGGACATACCTCCCGGTACGTCCGAATCCTCCACCGGAGCCCCGGAACAAAGCCCAACGTCAGGCCCGCCGGAGCCGGCTACCCCTGCGACGGGTCCTGCGGCTTCACCGCGTTCCACAAGCGGTCGCGGCGAGCGCCCACGCAGATCGATGGCCAACGTACGAGCCATCCGCCCTCCCGGCGCTCTCCCGTCCCGCCCCCAGAACGACGCCCCGGCCGAGAGCGCCGAGCAGTCGGCAGTGAACCCTGAGCAGGGGGACGCCGACCCACAGGACGTCGCGCCCGGATCAGCGGCACCCTCGCCCGATCAGGCCCCCGCGGCCGATTCGGGACCGGCGACGGATCCAGGACCCGCGGCCGACCCAGGACCGGCCGCCGATCCAGAACCGACGGCCGATCAGGAACGCTCGCCGGCCGACCGTCCCGATGCATTCGCTCAGGAACGACCGGCACCTCAATCCGAAGACCACCACTCCGAGGGACCGGCTTCATCCACAGGCCGGCCGTCTCCCGACCAGTTGTCCACAGGTTCGGACCGGCCAGCCCCAGAACCCCGCTCGCCAGAGCAGACTTCACCCGCGAGCCCCCGCAGGCGCAGGATGGTCGATCCACGCTCCATCCGACCGCCAGGGCGGCTCGGTCCTGACGACACAAGGGAGTCCGAGGAGGAGTCGTGACCGAGGCGGTGCCCTCCTACCTGTCACCCACCGGGCAAGAGATCGTCTTCTTGCTGCTGGGCGCGGTAGCGGTCGGATCGGCGCTGCTCGTTGTCACGACCAGGCAACTGGTTCACGCCGCCCTATGGCTCGTGGTCTGCTTCGGTGCGCTGGCCGGCGGTTACCTCGTGCTGACGGCGGAGTTCGTGGCGTGGGTCCAGGTCCTGATCTACGTCGGCGCGGTGGTCGTGCTGATGTTGTTCGGCATCATGCTGACCCGCGCTCCCATCGGCCCCTCGGAGGATCTCGACAGCGGCAACCGACCGGTCGCCGCCGTGGTGGCGGTGGCGACGGCGGCGCTCCTGGTCACCGTGGTGATCGACGGCTTCCGCACCGCCTACACGCCGCTGCGTCCTGGCAAGGGAGCCGCCCAAGAACTGGGCGCCAGCGTGTTCGCCACCTGGGTGCTGCCTTTCGAGGCGCTGTCCGTGCTGCTGCTCGCCGCGCTGATCGGCGCGATCGTGTTGTCCCGCACCGACATCCCCGGCGGCGCCCCAGCCCAGCAGACGAGCGATCCACCCTCCGGCCCACCGGGCACCACCCCGTCCTCGGGCGCCACCACATCGTCGGGCACCGTCCCGTCGCCGGGTGCCACCGCGTCGCCGGGCGCCCCCCACTCCCCGGGCGGCCCCGAGACCGTCCAGCCTCCGGCCGAGCCCGCAAACGTCCAGCCCCAGGCTCAGCCTGAGGACACATCGCCGTCCGACCGGACCACGAGCAGCACGCCACCCGAGCAGACCGGGGGTCATTAGTGCACATCGTCTACCCGGCGGTCGTCTCCGCGCTCCTCTTCTCCGTCGGCGTCTACGGCGTGCTCGCCCGGCGCAACACGATCCTGGTGCTGATGTCGGTCGAGCTGATGCTCAACGCCGTCAACCTCAACCTGGTCGCGTTCGACGTGTGGCTGGGCGACCGCCTGCACAGCGGTCAGGTGCTCACCCTCTTCGTCATCGTCATCGCCGCCGCGGAGGTGGGCCTGGGCCTGGCCATCATCCTGGCGCTCTACCGCAACCGCCGCACCGTCGACATCGACCGCCTCCGCGACCTCGCCGAGCCGGCCGACGCCCCGCGGGGGGTGCCGAGCACGCTCACCGTCGGCGGCTCGCAGTCCCCGCCGAGCACGCTCACGGACAAGGGCGCCCTCCGTACGGCACCGACCACCTCCACCGACCCGGTCACCGCGAACGACCCGCATTCCGGCGCCGGTGAGAAGCCCGTCAAGCGAGGGGGCAGGCGATGACGACCTTCCCGCTGCTGGCCGTACTCCTGCCCTTCCTGGGCGCGTTCGCGGGCCTGCTGCTGCCCCGCCTCGTCCACAGGCGCGGCCCGGCGGCCGGACCGAGCGGAGCGGCGGGCGCGCCGGTCAACACCAGGGCGGCCTGGATCGCCGTCCTGCCCACGGCCGCCTCCACCGTCCTCGCCGTCTGGCTGGCCTGGGGCCCGGGGTTCGCCTTCCTCAACGGCGAAGGCGCGTCGTCCCCCACCGGCCGGACGTACGGCACGATCGTCACCGGCGGCGTGCCGATCTCGCTCACCCTGCAGGCCGACGACCTGTCAGGCGTTCTCGGCGTCCTGGTGACCCTGGTCGCCCTGGCCGTACAGATCTACTCGATCGGCTACCTCAGGGACGACCCGCGCTACCCCTCCTACAGCGCGTTCATCAGCCTGTTCACCAGCGCGATGCTGCTGGTCGTGTACGCGGGCGACCTCCTGGTCCTCTACGTGGGCTGGGAGATCATGGGCCTGTGCTCCTACCTGCTCATCGGCCACTGGTGGGAGGACCGCGGCAATTCGCGCGCCGCGGTCAAGGCGTTCCTCGTGACCCGCCTGGGCGATGTCGGGTTCCTCTTCGGCATCTTCGTGCTGGGCATGGCGGCGGGCAGTTTCCGTGTCGCCGACGTGCTGGCGAAGGTGCCGGAGATGTCGCCGGCGACCCTGGTGACGGCCACGATGCTGCTGCTGGCCGGGGTGGCGGGCAAGAGCGCCCAGATGCCGTTGCACACCTGGCTGCCCGACGCGATGGCCGGTCCGACGCCGATCAGCGCCCTCATCCACGCCGCCACCATGGTCGCCGCGGGGATCTTCATCGTGGCCCGGCTCTTCCCCGCGTTCCTGGCCGCCCGGCCCACACTCGACGTGCTGGCCGTCGTCGCCGCGCTGGGCATGCTGGGGGCCGCGCTGGCCGCGCTGGCGCAGGACGACCTGAAACGGGTGCTGGCCTACTCCACGGTCAGCCAGCTCGCCTACATGGCGGGCGGGCTCGCCGCGGGCTCCGACACGTCGGCCGTCTTCCACCTGGTGACGCACGGGGCGTTCAAGGCGCTGCTGTTCCTCTGCGCGGGCGTGGTCATCCACCACGTCGGCTCCAACCTGATGTCGCAGATGGGCGGTCTGCGCCGGGAGTTGCCGGTCACGTTCGTGGCGATGACGATCGGGTTCGCCGCCCTGATGGGCCTCCCGCCGGCCAGCGGCTTCTTCAGCAAGGACAGCCTGCTCGTGGCGATGGACGGCGCGCTCACGACCGGCGGCCTCACCGACGCGGCCGCCCTGCTCCTGTACGCGTGCGCGCTCGCGACCGTGGCCGTCACCGGCGCCTACGCCACTAGGGCCTGGCTGCGTACGTTCTTCGGCGAGGCGACACCCGTCGCGCTGCCCGAGCCGGAGCCCGGCACCGCCCACGTCGTCCACGGCCGTGAGGCCCCGCGTTCGATGCTCGTGCCCGTCGCCCTGCTCGCCGTTCCCGCCCTGCTGCTGGGCTTCGCGGTCGAGCCGCACCTCGCGCTCGGTGTGGCGGCCACCAGCGTCGTGCTCGCCCTCCTCGGGGCGGGGGTGGTCTACGCGTTCTGGCGCATCGACCCCGCCGCCGACCCGGCCCGTCTGCTGGGGCCGTTCCGGGTGCCGTGCGAGCGGGCGTTCTACGTCGACGACCTCTACGCGGCGCTCCTCGTACGCCCGGTCATGGCGCTGGCCAGGCTCGTGGTCAGCATCGACGACCACGTCGTGGACGGCGCGGTGCGCGGATCGGGCAGGTCGGCGCGCGGCCTGTCGGGGGCGCTGAGACTCGCCCAGAACGGCAACGTCCAGCTCTACGTGAGCGGGCTGCTGGCGGGTGTCCTGCTGATCGTGGTCGGGGCGGTGGTGTTCGCATGATGGGCTGGCTTCCCGTCGCGCTCCTGGCGGTGCCACTGCTCGGCGCGCTCCTGCTGCTCCTCGCGCCGCACGCGCTGCGTCCCCACCTGCGCGCGTACGGGCTGGTCCTGTCCGGCGTGACGCTGGCGCTGGCCGTGCTCATGGTGGCGGCGTTCGACTACGGCGGGGCGGCGCGTGCGCAGTTCGAGGTCGACCAGCCGTGGATCGCCGGGCTGGGGCTCCGCTTCCACCTCGGCGTCGACGGGATCTCGCTGCCGCTGGTCGCGCTGACGGCACTGCTGACGTTCCTGTGCTTCGTCTACCTGTGCTGGGGCCGCGAGCGGGCCGGCGAGCAGCTCATGAAGGCGCGGCCGAGAGCGCTCGTGTTCACGCTGCTCGTGCTCGAAGTAGGCATGATCGGTACATTCCTCGCCCTCGACCTGCTGCTCTTCTTCGTCTTCTTCGAGATCGTGCTCTTCCCGATGTACTTCCTGATCGCCATCTGGGGCGGCGAGGGGCGCAGGGCGGCGGCGGTCAAGTTCATCCTGTACACCCTGCTCGGCTCGGTCGTGATGCTGCTCGGCCTGCTGCTGGTGTGGGCGCAGGCCGGCACGCTCGACATCGAGGCGCTGGCCGCGTCCCACGGCGCCGGCATGGCGAGGTCCGTGCAGATCCTGGCGTTCGTGGCGATCGGGGTGGGCCTGGCGGTGAAAACGCCCATGTGGCCCCTGCACACGTGGCTGCCCGACGCCCACACCGAGGCCCCGACGGTGGGCTCGGTGCTGCTCGCCGGGGTGCTGCTCAAGATGGGCACGTACGGCTTCGCCAGGATCGCCATCCCGATCCTCCCCGAGGGGGCCGCGGCCGTGGCGCCGTGGCTCGGCGCGCTCGCCGTCGTCGGCATCGTCTACGGCGCCCTGGCCTGCCTGGCGCAGCGCGACCTCAAACGCATGATCGCCTACTCCTCCGTCGGCCACATGGGCTTCGTCCTGCTGGGCTTCGCCACGTTGACCCCCGTGGGCGTCAACGGCGCCCTCTTCGCCAACGTCGCCCACGGCCTCATCACCGGCCTGCTGTTCTTCCTGGCCGGAGCGGTCAAGGACCGCCACCACACCGCCGACATGCCCTCGCTGGGCGGCGGCATGCTGGCCACGCTGCCCCGCCTGGGGGCGTTGCTGACGTTCGCGTCGATCGCCTCGCTCGGGCTGCCGGGGCTGGCCGGGTTCTGGGGAGAGATGCTGGCGCTGTTCGGAGCCTTCCAGCCGGCGAATGTCCTGCCGCGCCCGCTGTTCCTCACCTACATGGTGATCGGCGGCCTGGGGGCGGTGCTGACGGCCGCGTACTTCCTCGTCATGTTGTCCCGCGTCACCCACGGCCGCCCGCAGCGCCCGGCCCGTCCGGCGGCGCGGGTGCTCCAGAAGGTGGGCGGCCCTCCACCGGCGGCCCCGGACGACGTGAGCGGCCCGCCACCGGCGCTTCCGGACGACGAGGCCGGCCCGCAACCGGCGGACGTGGGCGGCGCTCCACCGGCGGTCCCGGGCGAGGCCGGGCGCCCGCCGGATGACGTCCGCACCCACGAGCTGCTGGCGTGGACGCCGCTCGTCGTGCTGATCCTGCTCTTCGGGCTCTGGCCGGGCCTCCTGCTGTCGCTCACCACCCCCGCCGTGCTCACCCTGCTGGGAGTCGCCTCGTGATCCAGCAGATCGACTACTTCGTCATCGCACCCCCGCTGGCGCTCGCGCTGACGGCCGGCCTGGTGCTGCTGCTCGACGCGTTCCTCCCGGCCCGCCCGCGCACGCGCGGCGCGCTGGGGCTCGTCACGCTGGCGGGCGTGCTGGTGTCGCTGGGGTTCGTGGCCGCCCAGGCGGCCGGGGGCGGCCCGCCGCGCTCGACGTTCTGCGTCCCGCCCGGTCTCGCGGACCCGGCGACGGCGCAGTGCTCGTACGTGGCCGACCGGTTCACGCTGGTGTTCGCGGGCATGGTGCTCGTCGCGGCCGTGGTCGTCGTGCTGCTGTCGATGACGGAGCTGGCCGGCGGCGGCATCCCGGTGGGTGAGTGGTATTTCCTGCTGCTGTGTACGTTCGTCGGCGCGGTCACCCTGCCCGCGTCCCGTGACCTGATCATGCTCGTGGTGGCGCTGGAGCTGGTGTCGCTCCCGGTCTTCGCGCTCACCGCGCTCAAACGGTACGACGGCCGCTCCTCCGAGGCCGCGGTGAAGTTGTTCGTCGTGTCGGTGGTGTCGACCGCCGTCATGTTGTTCGGCGTCTCCCTGCTGTACGGCATCGCGGGCACCGTCTTCCTGTCCCGCCTGGAGGCGGTGTTCGGCGGCCGGGCCGTGGCGCCGGGCGTGGCGCTCGTCCAGGGCGACCTGCCCGCGGTCGGCACGGTCGGCGTCGTCCTCGTCGTGGCGGGCTTCGCCTTCAAGATCGCCGCTGTGCCGTTCCACGCCTGGGCGGCCGACGTCTACCAGGGTGCGCCCGTGCCCGTCGCCGCGCTGCTGTCGGTCGTCTCCAAGGCGGCCGGGTTCGCGGGGCTGATCCTCGTACTCGTGGCCGCGCTGTCCGGGCAGGCGGCCACGTGGATCCCGATCGTCGCGGTGCTCGCCGCGCTGACCATGACCGCGGGCAACCTGCTCGCGCTGCGTCAGCGTTCGGCCGTACGCCTGCTCGCCTGGTCGTCGGTGGCGCAGTCCGGCTACATCCTGGCGCCGCTGGCCGTGACGGTCACCGCCGACGGCGTCACCGCGGTCGGCGCGTCCATGGCCTACCTCGTGATCTACGCCGCCATGAACCTGGGCGCGTTCGCGGTCGTCATGCTCGTCTCGAAGACCACCACCCGCAACGAGCTCGACGACTACCGCGGCCTGGTGTTCCGCCGTCCCGTCGCCGGGCTCGCGCTGGCGTTCTGCCTGATCTGCCTGGCGGGGCTGCCGCCGGGGCTGGCCGGGCTGTTCGCGAAGGTGTTCGTCTTCCGGGAGCTCGTCGAGGGCGGCTCCGGCTGGCTGGCGCTGGTCATGGCGGCCAACACCGTGATCGGCCTCTACTACTACACAGTCTGGACGGCACGGCTGTTCGCACCCGCCGCGGAGCGGGAGCCCGCGCCCCGGCGCACGTTCCCGGCCACGGGGTCGGCCATCGGGCTCGCCGTCGCCGTCGCCGTGCTGTTCTCGGTCGCTCCGCAGCTGGTTCTCGACGTGACCGCCCTGTCCGCGTTCGGCTGAGACGTCACTGCACGCAGGGGAAAGGTCGCGCTCTGCCTCCGGTTGAGCACACCGGGGAACGAAGCACCGGGTCATCATCGTTGGACTGAGGTGAACCCAGGCACGAAAGGGGGAGCCTTGCACCACAACGGTCTACGCACCGCCGTTCTTCTCGGCGGGTTGTCGGCGTTCCTTGTGGCGGTGGGCGCGTGGTTGGGCGGCGGCACCGGTGCGCAGATGGCGCTGATGCTCGCCCTGGCGACCAACGGCGTCGCCTACTTCTTCTCCGACCGCATCGCCCTGTCGGCCATGCGCGCCCGTCCGGTCGGTGAGGTCGAGCACCCGATGCTCTACCGGATCGTGCGCGAGCTGTCGACCGAGGCCCGGCAGCCGATGCCGCGCCTGTACATCTCGCCGACGGTGCAGCCCAACGCCTTCGCGACGGGCAGGAGCCCGCGCAAGGCGGCGGTGTGCGTGACGTACGGCCTGACCAAGCTGCTCGATGAGGCCGAGCTGCGCGGGGTGATCGGGCACGAGCTGTCACACGTCTACAACCGGGACATCCTCGTCTCCTCGGTGGCCGGTGCGCTGGCCACGATGATCACCTGGCTCAGCTACGTCGCGGTGTTCTTCGGCGGGTCGGATGACGACGAGGGGCCGGGCTTCGTCGGCGCGCTGCTCATGATGGTGCTCGGGCCGGTCGCGGCCGGGATGGTTCAGATGGCGATCTCCCGCGCCAGGGAGTTCCAGGCCGACGAGTCGGGCGCACGGCTCACCGGCGACCCGCTCGCGCTGGCCTCGGCGCTGCGCAAGATCGAGCTGGGCGCCCGCCGCCTCCCGCTCCCGGAGAACAGCCGCCTCACCTCGGCCTCCCACATGATGATCGCCAACCCGTTCAGCGGCTCCGGCTTCGGCCGTCTGTTCTCCACCCACCCGCCCACTTCCGAGAGGGTTGCCCGGCTCGAGCGCATGGCCGGATATCGTCGTTGACGATGGGCCGATTTCCACGCTTGACGAAAGCGGAACGCAAACTCTGGAACGCCTTCCCCACGGGCCGGCTCGTCGAGCTGGCCCCGGTCGAGATAGGCGCCGGCCGTACGGCAGGGGCCAACGCGCCCACCGACGGCCACACCTGGGGCCCCGACCGTACGATCCGGGCCGAGGTGATCACCCGGTTGCTGCTCGGCGCCCATGAAGGGGGCGGGGGCGCCGCGCCGGCCGTACGCCTGCGCGGCGCCAGGATCACCGGCCGGCTGTCGATCGTCGGCGGTACGATCCCGTACGAACTCGTCCTGAGCGGCTGCCACCTGGATCAACCCATCCAGCTCACCGGCTCCACCACCCGCACAGTCCGCCTGACCGACTGCCACTTTCCCGGCCTCAGCGGCGGCGGCATGCGGGTCGCCGGCCATCTCAGCCTCTCGGGCTCCCACGTCACCGGCACCGTCCGCGTGAGCCGGGCCCAGTTCGAGAGCGGCCTGTGGCTGGGCGGCACCAAGGTGGTGTCCGACGACGGCGAGTATGCGCTCAACGCGAACTCCATCGTCGTCGACTCTGGCATGTACATCCGCAACGCCGACCTCACCGGCGGCGTCGGCCTGGTCGGTTCGCGGCTGAACGGGGGGTTCTTCCTCGACGGCGCCACCCTCCGCAATCCCGGCAAAGAGGCCCTGACCGCCGACAACATGGTCGTCGAGGACAGCATGCGCTGCTCCGGTGGATTCCAGGCATCCGGCTGCGTACGGTTACGCGGCGCCCGCATCAACGGCACGCTCGCGTTAGGCGGCGCCTTCAACAGCCCCGACACCCGCTACGCCCTCCACGCCAGCCACATGGAGGTGCGCGAGTTGTCACTCACGCCGTCGGAGCCCATCGACGGCGTCGTCACCCTCGCCCACACCCGGGTCGGCACCCTGCACGACAACCCCGACACCTGGCCCGACAAGCTCCGGCTCAACGGCCTCACGTACGACCGCCTGCGCGGCTCGGGCGTGGCCCGGCGCATCGAATGGGTCACCCGCGACCCGGAGGGATTCCGGCCGCAGCCGTACGAACAGCTGGCCGCCTGGTACATCAGCGACGGCAACGAAGCCCTCGCCCGCCGCGCCCAGCTCGCCAAACTGCGGGCCAGGCGGCAGACGCAGGGGCTCGGCGGCCGGATCTGGGGACGGCTGCTCGACGTTGCGGTCGGCTACGGCTACCGTCCGTGGCTGGCCGGCATGTGGTTCACGCTCCTGCTGGCCGCCGGAACGGTCGTCTTCGCACTCAACCCGCCAAGAGCCCTCAAACCCGACGAGAGCCCAGATTTCAACTCATTCGCGTACAGCTTCGACCTGCTGCTCCCGATCCCCGCGTTCGGGCAACGGGAGATGTTCGACCCGGGGGGATGGACGCAGTGGCTCGCGTACGGGCTGATCGTGTGCGGCTGGATCCTCGCCACGGCGCTGATCGCGGGCGCTACGCGGGTCCTCCGTCCGCAGTGATCTTCCGCAGGATCTCGGCGAGGTTCTCGGGAAAGAAGACCTCGCGGGTGCTCTCGAGCTCCGCCACGCTCCACCACCGGTAGGCGATCGTCGTGTCCTTCTCGATCTGCTCCATGTGCTCGAACGACACCGCCGCGCCGGGCCCGACCCTGATCGCGAAGAACGTCTGATCCTGCGTGATGGCGTAGTCGGACCACTCGAACTCGATCACGCTGGACGCGTACGGTCCGGTGAACTCCTGCGCAGCCGCCCGGAGCCCGACCTCCTCGAACAACTCCCGCGCCGCCGCCTCCTGCAACGTCTCGCCACCCTCGGCGGCCCCGCCGATCGTGAACCAGAACGGCTGATCCGGGCGCGCGGGATCAAAACCATGAAGCAGCAGTACGCGGTCGCGATCGTCGATGGGCAGAGCACGTGCCGTGAAACGGCGCAGGGGGATCTTCGTCACGACAAACGAGCATAGGCGGGCCGGCCCCGAGGCACAGGAGGGACCGCGCCGCCTCGTACGAGAACGCCGCACCCCGCCGTGTGCCCCGGTGCCTCTGCCGTGTGCCTTCGTACGCCCCGGTGCACCGTAATGCGCTTCGGTGCGCCTCGGTGTGCTGCGATGCGCCGTGATGCCCGCGACGCCCCGGTATGCCCTCCGCCGCCACCGGCACCGCCGCACTTCCACGCCCGCGACGCAGCATCCACACGCACGACGCAGTTTCCACGCCCGCGACGCAGCTTCCACGCACACCCGCGAACCAGCCTCCACGTTCGCGAACTAGCGATAGTTCACGAACTGCAGGGCGATGTCCAGATCCTTACCCTTGAGCAGCGCGATGACGTCCTGAAGGTCATCCTTCTTCTTCGAGCTGACCCGAAGCTCCTCACCCTGGATCTGCGCCTTGACCCCCTTGGGACCCTCGTCGCGGATCATCTTGGAGATCTTCTTCGCGTTCTCCTGGTCGATGCCCTCCTTCAGGCTGACCAGCATGCGGTACTCCTTGCCCGACAGCTTGGGCTCACCCGCATCAAGAATCTTCAGCGACAGGCCCCGCTTGACCACCTTCTCCTTGAACACGTCGAGTGCGGCGTTCGCCCGCTCCTCGCTGTTCGCCTTGATCTCGATGTTCTCCTGCCCGGACCAGCTGATGCTCGCCCCGGTGCCCTTGAAGTCGAAGCGGTGCCCGATCTCCTTGACCGTCTGGTTCAGAGCGTTGTCGACCTCCTGCCGGTCGATCTTGCTGACGATGTCGAACGACGAATCAGCCAAAACACCCATCCTCTCAACTGCGGAAAGCACTCACCGGATCCCGCCGGTACGGCGTACGCCACGGCACGGACCCAGCGCATGAGCCTAGCCAGCATCGGCCCGCCGTGCAGGCCCCCAGCCCTTACCCCCACCACGCCCCTTC